>JAVEDQ010000253.1 GCA_030840885.1 Frankiaceae bacterium | reverse complement strand
CGTGGAGCGAGCCGTCCGACGTCGAGTCCGCCGTCCGAGCGGACCCCGGCCCGCGAGGACCCGCCGTTGTTCGACCAGTTCGCCGATGACCAGGACCGCAATACCGGGCAGGACGACGCTACCGTCTCCCTTCCCGCCGTCACGGGGGGCGCACAGCGCCGCGACGAGGCAGACGGCGACGCCCCCACCGAGACACTGAACAGCGGCCCGAACGCAAGCAGCCCGAACGACAACAGCCCGAACCGCACGATCACGCTGCCCGCGGACACGACGGGTCCGCAGCCGACGACCGCAGGGGCGCATGCGGCCGACCGCTCCGGCTCCACCTCGGACACGCGCCCCAACGAGGACGACACCCCGACAGGCGTACTGCCTCCGAGCTAGTGACGCGGACGCGTCAGCTGGCTTCGACCATGAGCGACGCCGCGGCCTGACCGACGACGCCGCGGGTGTCCCACAGCCGGGTGGTGGCGATGCCGGTGCCGGACGTCGAGAGCACGGTGCCGGAGTCGACGGCGATCCACTCCCCCTCGGGCGGCCTTGCAAGGTGCACCGTGACCTCGGGGTTCAGGAAGCGGTAGCGAGCCAGGTCCAGCGCCGCCCCGACCCCGCTGCCGGAGTCCGCGGCCACGATGGCTCGCTGCGCAGGACTCGGCTCCTCCCCCGCGACCAACGGCATCCGCAGCCGGAACCAGGCCGTCGACGGACCGGGGCGTTCCAAGCTGCCCGTCGCGAACCGGACCTCCATGCCGAGCGTGTCGAGCCAGGGGTGCCGATCGTCGACGTGCAGGGTCATCTGCTCCGTCGGCGGAGGCGGGACGACAGCGCCGTCCGGGGTCTCACCTGCCGGTGGGACAGCCCCGTCGAGTGGCACGTCGGCCAGTCGGATGCGCAGCGCCGTGGCGAGCGCGATCTCCGTCTCCCCGTCCAGCAGCACCGCCTCGACGAGCTGGACGCGCTTGCCCGGACGCCGGATGCGCGTCGCTACGGTCAACGGGGTGAGCGGTGCAGGGCGCAGCAACTCGACCGTCAGCCGGCTCACCCCGAGCGGCACCGCCGATTCGACGGCTTCCGCGGCTCGACAGAGCAGGGCCGCGACCGGGCCGCCGTGCTGGGCGTCGGGTGACCACGGACCGCGGGTCGCGATCGACGGGACGAAGGTCGCACCGTCCGGCACGTAGAGCGCAGGCGGCACGACCGTCGGGTCGCCCATGAGCGAACCTCAGCCCGCGAGCGCCGCGATGCGAGCGGAGTAGCGCCCTGCCGGAAGTTTCTCCACCGCGAGCGGCAGCCCGAAGCACGCCGACAGGCCACGCCGGGTGAGGACGTCCTCGATGGGGCCGGCCTCGACGACCCGACCACCCCGCAGCAGCAGGGCGTGGGTGATGCCGGTGGGGATCTCCTCGACGTGGTGGCTGACCATGACCAGCGCGGGACCGTCGGGGTCGGTGATGAGCCGGGCCAGCCGGCGCAGGAGCGCCTCGCGGGCACCGAGATCGAGACCGGCGGCCGGCTCGTCGAGGAGGAGGAGCTCGGGGTCGGTCATCAACGCCCGCGCGATGAGCACCCGCTTGCGCTCACCCTCGCTGAGCACGCCGAAGGACCGGTCCAGCAGCGGGCGGCAGCCGAGCTGCTCCAGCAGCTTGCGGGCACGGGCCACGTCGTTCGGGTGGTAGTTCTCGCGGGAGCGCCCGAAGATGGCGTACCCGGCGGTGAGGACGACGTCGAGCACCGTCTCCTGCGGCGGGACGCCGTCCCCGAGTGCGGCGCTCGCCAGCCCGATGCGCGGGCGCAGTTCGAAGACGTCGACGCGACCGAGCCGCTCGTCGAGCAGATCGACGACGCCGACCGTCGGGAACAGCCGTGCGGACGCGACCTGGAGCAGCGTCGTCTTGCCGGCTCCGTTGGGGCCGAGGACGGCCCATCGCTCGTTCTCGCAGACCGTCCAGTCGATGCCGTCGAGCAGGGTGTTGCCGCCCCGCTCGACCCGCACGCCGGACATCCGCAGTACTTCACCGGCCATGTCGGCCACGGTAGTCGCCGACGCCGCCGCCGAGGTCCAGCGACCCGCAACGACTCAGGCGGCAACCGCTCAGGCAGTCACGACTCAGGCGGCGACCACTTCGTCGGCTTCGTCGGCCAACCGCGCGATCAGCGGACCGGCGTCGGGGGTGACGACGACCTCCACACCACCTAGGCCGAGCCAGGCGGCGAGCTCACGCAGCTCCACGGACAGCGCCGCACTGGTCTCCTCCGGTGCCCCGGGCTCGGCCGAGGCGGCCTTGACGGCGAGCAGCCCCCGCTGCCGGTCGGCCTTGAGGTCGACGCGCGCCACCAGCCGATCGCCGAGCAGGAACGGCAGGACGTAGTAGCCGTGGCGACGCTTCTCGGCCGGGACGTAGATCTCGATGCGGTAGGTGAAGCCGAACAGCCGCTCTGCACGCGGACGCTCCCACACGACAGGGTCGAAGGGCGCGAGCAACGCCCGTGCGTCGACCCGGCGGGGCACCACCAGGTCGGGCAGCACGTAGGCGGGAGCGGTCCACCCCTCGACCTCGACCGGCAGCAGCTCGCCGCCGGCGACGAGCCCCTCGACCAGCGGGCGGGCCACCGGGTTCGAGAGGCGGAAGTAGTCGGCGAGGTCGGGCAGCGTCGCCACCCCGTACGCCCGGGCGGCGAGCAGCAGCAGCTGTCGTTTGGCCTCGTCCTCGTCCGGCGTCGGCAGGTTCCGCACCACGGCGGGCAGCACCCGCTCGGGGATGTCGTAGACCCGCTCGAAGCTGCGGCGCCGCGTCGCCACGTCCAGCTGACCGGACCAGAAGAGGTATTCGAGCGCGCGCTTGGTGTCCGACCAGCCCCACCAGCTCCCCAGCGCCCGGTCGTCGAAGTCGCTGGCCGCGAGCGGGCCGGCGTCGCGGACCCGGTCGAGCACGGCGGCGACGAGGTCGGGGCGCGCCTGCGCCACCGCGGAGACCGACCGCCAGAGCCCCTCGTGCCGCAGCGCCTGCGCCTTGCGCCACCGCAGCAACGGTTCCAGCTCGACGGGCAGCAACGACGCCTCGTGGGCCCAGTACTCGAACAGGACTCGGCGGTCGTAGGCGAGCCGGTCGAGGTCGGCAGGATCGTAGGCGCCGAGCCGCGACCAGCCGGGTAGGTAGTGCGCGCGGGCCAGCACGTTGACGCTGTCGATCTGCACGATCGAGAGCCGGCGCGTCATCGCGCGCAGGCGGCGCAGGTCCGGCGTCGCGCGGCGGGCATCGGCGAACCCCTGGGCCGCGAGCGCCACGCGGCGGGCCTGGGCGGCCGACAGCTGGGGTCGGCGCCGCTCACGGCGGGGAGTCGGAGACACGCCAGCAACGTAGCTGGCCCACAATGCGACACGTGAACCCGCTGTCGAGCATCCGCCGAGCGCTGTTCGCGCTGGCAATGGTGATGGTGGTGGGAACCACCGGCTACCTGATCATCGGGTTCCCGTTCATCGACGCGCTCTACCAGACCGTCACCACCGTCACCACGGTCGGCTTCCGTGAGGTCCACCCGATCGAGACGGTCGGCGAGAAGCTGTTCACGATGGCACTCGTACTCGCCGGGGTCGGCACCGCGTTCTACACCTTCGGCGTCTCGCTCGAGGCACTGGTCGAGGGCCACCTCCGGACGGAACGGGAAAAGCGACGCATGGATCGCACGCTCGAGAAGCTGCACGGCCACGTCATCGTCTGCGGGTGGGGGCGCGTCGGTCGGGCGTGCGGCGAGTACGCGGCGCGGGACGGGACGCCGGTGGTCGTCGTCGACCGCAATCCCGACCGGCTCGTCGACCTGCCGTACCTGTCGGTCGCCGGCGATGTGACCGACGACGAGGTGCTCCGCA
>JAVEDQ010000210.1 GCA_030840885.1 Frankiaceae bacterium | reverse complement strand
ACAAGCAGGGGACCGCTGCACATCCCGCGTCGCACCTAGGCACATCGGGCTATGGCGAGACTTCTCGTCTCGGATCAGGGTGACGCGCCCCAGCCACGGAAGCAGTCCAGGAAGTTGTCCCCCATGTCGGCCGAGATCCCCCCGGGTCTGACCCGGCCAGTTGCGCCGGGCCAACGGTCGCCCACGACTGCGCCGCCGCGCTCGCGAGGGCCGGGCACACCCCGACGCGAGCTGGTCGCGCGCCGACGCCGTCCGTCGGGGGAGCCGCCGCCGCTGCCTCGTCAGCTGCACCGGTCCGGGCGTTGGTGGCTGATCGTCGCCGTCGGCACGGTCGCGCTGCTGACCGGGCTCGCCCTCGCATCCGAGACCCGCTCGGTCCTCGATCGCGTGGACCACCCGCTGCTCCGCGGCATCGCCGCCCTGCGCACGGACTGGCTCACCGACGTGATGCGCGTGCTCGGCTCTCCCGGGACTGTCCGCGGCGTGCAGTTGATCTGGTGGGTCGGGCTGGTGGCGGTGCTCGTCGCCAAGCGATGGCGGCATCTGCTCGTCTGGTTCGGCGCGCTCTTCCTGGTGAGCTGGCTGACCGAGAGCGGCGTGAGCGCGATCAGCCGCCCGCGTCCCCTCGACGTCGAGATCCTCGGGTCGTGGAGCGGCTACGCGATGCCGTCCCGACCGATGGCGATGCTGGCGGGACTGCTGCTCGGAATCTGCTACACGAGCTTGCCGCAGGGTCGAATGCGCGGACGTGGGAAGCTCGTCGTGGTCCTCGTGCTGTCCGTGGTCGCCCTGTCCCGGCTCTACCTGGCGCAGGACGGACCGACAGACGTGCTCGCCGGCGTGCTGATCGGGGTCGGCATCCCGATCGTGCTGTTCCGGCTGTTCCTGCCCAACGACGTGTTCCCGGTGACCTGGCGGCGCGGTAGCAAGGCGCATCTCGACGTCGGCGGTCTACGCGGCGAGGCGATCCGCCGCGCACTGGAGGAGCAGCTAGGGGTCGTACCAGTCGAGGTGAAGCCGTTCGGTCTGGAGGGCTCCGGCGGATCGACGCCGTTGCGGATCACCGTGAAGGGCGACCCGGACAGCTACCTGTTCGGCAAGCTCTACTCGATCACGCACGTGCGCTCCGACCGCTCCTACAAGCTCGGCCGCACCCTGCTCTACGGGCGGCTCGAAGACGAGCGATCCTTCCAGACCGTCCGTCGCCTCGTGCAGTACGAGGACTACGCCCTGCGTCTGCTGCTGCACGCAGGGCTCCCCGTGCCCGAACCGCTCGGCATCGTCGAGATCACACCGGAACGCGAATACCTGCTGGTCACCGAGTTCTTCGACGGGGCCCGTGAAGTCGGTGAGGTGGGCGTCGACGAGGACGTCATCGACCAGGGGCTACGGATAGTGCGGCGGCTGTGGGATGCGGGGCTCGCCCACCGCGACATCAAGCCGGCGAACCTGCTGGTGCGGGACAACCGTCTCCTGGTAATCGACTCGGCGTTCGCGGAGGTCCGGCCGAGTCCGTGGCGCCAGGCCGTCGACCTCGCGAACATGATGCTGGTGCTGGCGCTGTCCAGCTCCCCGCAGCAGGTGGCCGACCGCGCGCGGATCTATTTCACCGACGAAGAAATCGCCGAAGCCTTTGCCGCCACACGCGGGCTCGCCATGCCGACGCAGCTCCGCCGGATGATGCGCGAGCGCGGACGCAACCTGCACGCCGAGTTCCTGACTCTTCTACCGCTCACGTACCCGCCGATCGCGATCCAGCGCTGGACGGTGCGCCGGGCCGCGCTCTCGGCGGTCACGATCGTCGCTGCCGTGTTCGCCACCATCATCGTGCTCCAACTGCTGACGAGTCCACTGTGACGACGCGTTGGCTCCTGGTGCCGCTGCTGGTCGGAGCCCTGTCTGCCTGCTCGTTCGACATCGAGATGGGGCAGCGCCCTGGCACCGGAGCCGCGGCGCCGCCCTGCCGGCTCAGCGACGGGCAGACCGATGGATCGCTGGTGCTGATGGCGCAGTCCGTTCCCACCGCTTCGGTGCTGCCGTGCCTGCGACGGCTTCCCGAGGGTTGGACCGTCGGTGGCTACTCCGCCCACAACGGGCGAGCCCGCCTCTGGCTGGTCGTGGGGAGCGAGACCCGCACAGCCCTGACCGTGACATTGCAGAAGCGCTGCGACCTCGACGAATTCGCCGAAGTGCAGAGCGACGTCGGGGGGACGCTCCGCTTCGAGCGACAGACCAGTTCTGCCGCGACGCTGAGCGGCAGTCGTGCCTACGTCTACCCCGGCAGCTGTCTGCGCTACGACTACGCACTGCTCGACGCGACCGCGCTGCCGGTGCTCCAGATGGCCATCGGCACGATCGATCGCGCGTCGATTGCCGCGCACGTCGCGCAGGACACCCGCAGCCGATTGCAGCTCGACCCGTCCGCGAGGAGAACCTCATGACCGCTGACCGTCGGCGCGGTACCGGATCGCCCTCCGAAGCGGCGCCGGTGCGCGTGCCGGAGCAGGGCCGGGGAAGCGAACCACCAGGGGAGGTCACGGCACCCGAGGGGACCATGTCCGTCACGGCACCGGTCACCCCGCCCGCCGCGAGCCCTCCGGCCGATCCGCCGACGTCGCGCGGGCGCATCCGCCTGCGGACCGTGCTCTCCCCTTTGGTGTCGATAGCCATCGTCGTCGGCGTCTTCTGGTTCTTCCTGCCGCAATTCACCAGCATCTCCGCGGTCGGTCACTCGATCAGGTCGATGTCTCCGCTGGCCGTCGCCGGCCTGTTGGTGGCGGCGTCGTGGAACCTGGCGACCTACTGGCTGGTCATGGTGGCGACGATGCCGGGTCTTCGCTACCGCGAGGCAGCCGTGGTGACGGAAGCCGCGACGGCCGTGTCGAACACCCTGCCCGGGGGCGGCGCCATCGGCATCGCCATGTGTTACCAGATGTACTCGTCGTGGGGCTTCTCCCGGGCTCGGGCCTCGGTCTCCCTGGTCGTTGCCGGCATCTTCAACAACTTCGCGAAGCTCGCCCTGCCGATCCTGGCGCTCACCCTCCTGGCCCTCTCCGGGAGTCCGAGTGGCGGCCGCGTCGTCGCCGGACTGATCGGCGTCGTCGCGCTCGTGGCGGCGACGGTCGTCCTGGGCTGGATGCTGCACAGCGAGGCGTTCTGCGCGCGAGTCGGCATCGTGTCCCAGGGTGTGGCAACCACGTTGCTCCGACCGTTCGGGAAGCCGCCGGCAACGGGCTGGGACCGGGCCACCCTCAAGTTCCGGGACCGGACCGTCCTGTTGCTGCGGGCGCGGTGGGCCTGGATAGCTGCCGCCACCCTGATCAGCCACCTCTCCCTTTTTGGCGTCCTGCTGACCACGCTGCACGCTGTCGGCGTCAGCCAGGCCGAGGTCGGCTGGATCGAGGCGTTGGCCGTCTACTCCTTCGCCAGACTCGTCACCGCGATCCCGCTGACGCCCGGTGGCCTCGGCGTCGTCGAGCTCGCACTGATCACGGGGCTTGCCGGAGCGGGCGGTCCGCGCGCTGAGGTGGCAGCTGCGGTTCTGATCTTCCGGGCCCTCACCTACGTCGTACCGATCCCGCTGGGCCTGGGTTGCTACCTGTTCTGGAAGCGCAACACCTCGTGGCGGCGCCCACCGAACTCGGCGCCGCGAACCTCCCTCGTGCCGGAGACGACCCCGGCACCCGGCTCCGGCCGCGGCGGACCGTCCGAGGCGTCGCCGACCGAAACCGCAACATCGGATGTCGACGTCGGCACCTCCACCGCTGCACGCCTGACCATCGAGAGCGACAGTTCCCCCGGTACCGGGCAAGGGCTGTCCGATCGGATCGGATGGTCCCACCCGCGGATCTACGGCGTGTCGGCCCTCGTCGCCCTGGTCCTACTCGCGTTGACGGTGATCCCGATCGATGCGGCAAGCGTGCCCGACCCGGAGCAGACGGTGTTCCGGTGGGTCAACGACCGGGCGTTCGTCCCGTTCGTGCTGGTGTGGCCGTTCATGCAGCTCGGCAACTTCCTCGTCATCCCAGTCGCCGGCCTGATCGCCGCACTCACGCGGCGCTTCCGACTGTGCGCAACCATCCTCGCCGGCGGGGTGCTGGTCTGGCTGCTGGCCAAGGGCGTCAAGCGCGTGATCGAGCGGGGTCGCCCCTTCACCCTGCTGCCCGACGTCCATGTGCACGGCACGATCAGCCTCGGCCTCGGCTACCCCTCCGGCCACGCCGCCGTCGCCGCCGTGATCGCCACTGTCTGCTGGCCCTATCTGCACCGACGCTGGCGTTTAGTGGCCGCGACCCTCGTCCTCACCGTTTGTCTGGCGAGGATGTGGGTGGGCGCCCATCTGCCGCTCGACGTGGTGGCCGGAAGTGCTCTCGGCGTCCTCATCGGCTCGGTACTCGTCCTGATCGCCGGGCGTCCTCTGACGCCGTCGCCTTCCGGGTATCTGCAGAAGCCCGACCAGTCCCAACCACCCGAACAGTCGCGGGCAGTCGACTGACCCGGGACGGACGCGCGACTACCCAGGTCTGCTGCGGGCCGGCACAGCGCGAAGCCATGCGGGGGATGACGGAGCATCCATCTCGGGTCGAGGTCACTGCTGCGGCGTGCAGACCCGCTGGCTCCGGCGCTGGCGGACGAGACGGCGGACCTGCGGGCGGGGAGGACCACAGCGAATTCTACGAATCTGACTCTTTCGTCCGCTGGCTCTCCTAGGCTGTGCCGCCTGGAACACGAGGAGGGCAGCGATGCTCATCAAACGGCGTTCGAGCGGTGCGGTACTCGCGTTGGTGGTAGGCGTTGCCGTTCTCGTGCCGGTACAGGCTGCCCATGCCGCGACGACGCCCTACCGCGGCTCGATCGTGTCCTGGAACATGTCCGGCTGGACGCAGCACAAGGGTGCGGTGCGTCCCGCCGACGTCCTTGCGGCGAACGTCCTCAAGCGCGCACCGCTGCCCACCGCGATCGTCGTCAACGAGATGTGCAGTACGCAGTACGACCAGCTGGTCGCCAAGCTCGGGCCGTCGCTTACCAACACCACACCGGGTTACAAGTCGGTCCCGAACTGGTCCTTGCCGAATTTCAGCCAGCCGGGCTGTCCGAAGTTCGGCAATGCGGTGTTCTATCTGGGCGACAAGGACCCGTCGCCGTACTTGCGGACCTACACCGCGCAGGCCAGCAGCGACCCGTTCAGCGAGCAGCGCAACCTCATCTGCGTCGCGTTCTCGACGGTGGCGACGTCGACGGAGGCGGCGACCCCGCTCCGGATCTGTGGCACACATCTGCACCCGACCGACTCGCTGGCTGCTCTGCAACTTGGTGAGGCGCGGAAGGTCGTCGGGGACTACAACGCCGGGACGACGGCGACTCTCCTCGCGGGCGACCTGAACATGGCGCCGGGCCTCGCGGCCTTCGATGACTGGTACAACGGCGGCTACACCGAGGCCGACCTGTCCGGCCGGACGCGGCCGCGCGCCACGACGACGAGCAACGTCAAGCTCGACTTCGGCTTCGTGCCCACCGCGAAGGCGACGGTGTCCACGACGGCGAAGATCGAGATGCAGTACTTCGTCTCGGACCACGCCATCTTCACGACGTACTTCGCCTTGAAGAACTGATCGACGCTGACGTGAAGCGTTCATCGCCAATGTCCAGCCGATCCGGGCAAGGCGGAACTAGTCCGATCGCGTAGGTCGAAGGGTCCGCAACCACCGTTGACAGCTTCGGTGAACGGGTCCACCTTGTCGCCGACCTCAGGAGGCGGTTCCCATGCAGCGGTCTTGTGTGCGTGCAGTATCGGTCCTTGCTATTGCATCGGCGGCCATGCTCACCGCCGCATCGCCAGCAGCGGCAGGGAAGCCGACCACGAAACCGACCACACAGTGGATCAGTTCGGTAGTCGACGTTCAACCGGGTACTGGCTGCACCCGAACCATGACGGCAAGCTTCACAAGAAGCGGCAAGGCCTTCACGTTCGCCACCCTCAGCGTGAATGATCCGGTGCAAGGCACGGCGCCCTCGTACAACACCCAGAACTACACCGGGCGTGACGCGAGCGTGTTCTCTTGGACGGTGACGCTCCAACCGGGAAGCAGTGCCGACGGCTTCGTCAGCTTGCAGTTCGTCAACGGGATCAAGCAGGACGCGGGCACCATTCCTATCCCGGCCTTCAGCTGCTGAGCAGACCTCACAGCTGGTCTTCTGTAGTCGGTCAGCGAGTGGGAACACCCGCAAGCTCCCGGGCTGCGGGCAGCTGCAGGCGCCAGCGTCCGCGGCGTTGAAGAACCGGCGTGCGGTGAACTAGGGCGAGGTTGTTCGCACTGCCCCTCAATGGACGAGGCCCGCTCGAGGGCGGCCTGCACTCGCTGTTGCAGCGGCTGGTTGATGATCGCTGGGTCCGGCTCGTGAAAGTGGCGACCATCTCGTCGGTATGCGTCACGGTCTGCGATAGGCGACGTAGCGGACGCGGCTAGCGCCCGCCGTCAGTCTCTGCGTCGTGTGCGTTGCCGGTCCGTTCCACGGCTACCTCGGTGATCCGGAGGTCGAGGAGTTCTGGCTCAAGTAGCGACTGACGGGCGTCCGTTTTGATAATCGTCTTGTCCCTGCTCGACCAAGCCCGACGGGGCTTCTGTGATCAGCGAGTGACAGTTACGTGTGCGGTACCACTGCTCGATGGCGACCAGTCGTTGGTGCCCGGGAACCGTGCCTGGTAGGTGACGGGCACCGTCGGAGAGCGGGTCACGCGGACGAGGCCGGCGCTGTCGGTAATGCGGTTCTCCGTCTGGTACCAGCTGACCCCGTTCACGGTCTGCCAGAGCTGGACCGGGACTCCTGACACGCCGACATTCGTGGCTGCGTTCACGACGCGCAGGCCCACCACCAAGGGATGTCCGGCGACGAGGTTCGTTCGGTCGACGCTGACCCGAACGGCGCTGGGTAACACGCCTGGCTGCCCGAATGCGGCGAACTCGGTGACGGAGTTCCACCCGCTCTCCGTGTTGCCGTGCCCGACGTACCGCACGTACCGCACCAACTCGGGAGAGAAGCTGAAGTCCTGCGTAGCCAAGGTGTGGCCACTACTGGTCGCGCCCAAGAGCTTGGCCCATGTGCGGCCGTCGACGCTGCCCAAGATGTCGAAGCGGCTGCTGCGTCGATCCCCGGCCAGCTGGGCCACGCGCACGGCGCTGACCGGTCGCGCTGAACCGAGATCGAGTTGAAGCCACTGACCGTCGCCGAGTGCCGACCAGCGGGTAGCGAGCGAACCGTCAATCGCCCCTTGCGGCCGGTTGGTGTCCGAGGAGCTCGCCTGCACCGTCCCGACGGGCCACTGCTGGAGGTCCGTACGCGGCAGGTCGCGCATCCGAGCGATGGCCTCCAAGACGTAGTAGTCGCCCCAGATGAAGCTGGTGTCGATACCCCTCGGCGCCCAATGGGGCGACTGGTGCAGGAGGAGCGAAGGGTGACTCGGGTTCGTCGACAGGTAGGGGCTGCGGGTCAAGGCATCTATCGTCGCGACCGCGGCGTCCCGGTAGGCAGGAGCCGCCGGCGAGTTCGGATCGAGGCGCACCAGCTCGAGCAGGCCGGAGGCCGCGATCGCCGCGGCGGACGAGTCACGCACCTGCCCCGGGCCGGGCGGCGCATCGAAGTCGACGAAGGGCACGCAGCCGGTTGGAACGTGGCTCACCCACCAGCTCGCCACCCGCGTGGCGGCCTCGTGCAGAGCAGGGTCACCGGTGCTCCGCCACGCCTCCGTGAGGCCGTACAAAGCCCAAGCCTGTCCCCGCGACCAGGTGGAGGCGTCCTGGTAGCCCTGCACCGTGTAGCGGCGGGTGGCCAGCCCCGTCCCGCGGTCGAAATCGACCACATGGAAGGTGGAGCCGTCCGGGCGCACGTGCTGGGCGAGCAGCGTCAGCGCGTGGTCGTGCGCATGGGTCAAAAAGCGAACATTGTTGTCGCGGCGCCCGGTCCAGAACAGGAGTTCCAGATTCATGGCGCTGTCGATGATGACGTTGAACGGGTCAGGAGACCACGACCAGTTGGCCTTGATGACCGGGTCGTAATGCTTGTCGAGGCTTCCCGACGCGGTGCGGATCGTCGCGACGTAGTCCGGGTGCCCCGCGAGGCGGACTCCTTGCCCGAAGCTGTCGAAAATCATAAAGCCCAGATCGTGGAGCTTCGAGGTCGCGAGGGGTGCGATCCCGGGAGTCCAACGCTCGGCTCGGGCGCGCCAGGCCGGATCACCGGTGAGCTCGTAGGCCTGCCACAGCGCACCTGGATAAAAGCCGGAGGTCCAGGCCCCCGCACCGGCCCGACTCCAGCTGGTGGCCGACGGCGCCGCGTCGTGCGGGTAGCTGTTGAAAGGGGGGACATCGGCCGACGCCAACTTGCGGAGCTCGAGCTCCACCACCCGTCGGAGCTGCTGATCGAGACCCGAGCGACTGGCTGTCGAGGAGCAGGGCGCCTCGTCCGCGGCCAGGGTGACGGGCGGCTCGGCGACCCGGTGCTGCCCTGTCAGCGTCATGGAGATCGGGAGAGCGATCAGGACGATGGCGAGGACGCGGACAACCGGGGAGACCGAGGGTCGCCGGGTTTTCCACGAGCGGGGCATGCGATTCCACCCCCCTCGCCGAGGTCCGAATAGCAGTCGCGACCGCCGCGGTATACCGGATGCGACGGCCGCTGTCGATGCAAAGCGACGAACTCTGTTCGGACACGAAAGGATGACTGCTGCGACCAGCTCGTAGGGTCTCGCGGGTTCGGTGACGCTTCGCGCTGAAGAAGCGCGTTCGCTCCAGCACGGCAGCCTCACCTGGACCGCGGCGACCGGCGCTATCAGCGTCGTCATCCTGTGAGCGGATTTGGCCCACAAGCGAAACCCTGCGCATCGTTGACGTAGCTACGGCGTCACAACTCCCTCATCGAGGCGTTGACGAAGCGATGGTTGCGGACGCAAAGTCGTGACGCGCGTCACGTTGGGTGAGCGCTTCCTCCCATCGGGGGTGCGGCATGCAGGTGCCGGCACTGTTCGACTACCGACGAGCAGCCAGCGTCGACGAGGCGCTGTCGATGCTGGAGCAGGGCGGCGAGGAGGCCCGGCTGCTCGCCGGTGGGCACAGCCTGCTCCCCATGATGCGGCTCCGGCTGGCCACGCCCGAGACCCTGATCGACGTCAACGACCTGACCGAGCTGGACTACCTGCGCCTCGAGGGCGACACGCTCGCGATAGGCGCCCTGACCCGCCATGCCACCCTGCTCGACTCGCCGCTGCTCGCCGAGCACTACCGCATCTTCGCCGAGGCGGAGCGGGTGATCGCCGATCCCCTCGTGCGCAACCGTGGGACGATCGGCGGTTCGCTCTGCCAGGCGGACCCGGCCGAGGACCTGACCGCGGTCTGCTGCGCGCTGCGCGCCGAGGCAGTGATCCGCTCGTCGTCCGGTATCCGCACCCTGCCCGTGAGGGAACTCGACCTCGGCCCCTACCAGACCGCGGTGCAGCCCGCGGAGATGCTCACCGAGGTGCGGATCCCCGTACGTCCCGGCAGCGGCAGCGCCTACGCCAAGGTCCACCGCCGGGCAGGTGACTGGGCCATCGCGGCCGCCGGGGCGTTCGTCCGCATGGACGGCGACACCATTGTCGATGTCGGCATCGGCCTGGCCGCTCTCGGCGCCCCCGGCATGACCTGCCCCGAGGTGGAGCAAGGCCTGATCGGCGGCCCCGGGACTCCCGAGGCGTTCGATGCCGCAGCGCGTGGTGTCGCCGAATCCGTCGACCCGCCGACCGATCAGCGCGGGCCGGCGGACTACAAGCGCCACCTGGCCGGCG
>JAVEDQ010000198.1 GCA_030840885.1 Frankiaceae bacterium | reverse complement strand
GCAAGGGCGACGTCGTCGGCATCTTCCTGCCGATGATTCCCGAGGTCGCGGTGGCGATGCTCGCCTGCGCCCGGATCGGTGCGCCGCACAACGTCGTGTTCGGTGGCTTCTCGCCCGGCTCGGTCGCCGAGCGGATGGACGTCTCGAAGGCGAAGGCCCTCATCACCGTCGACGGTGCCCGCCGCAAGGGCAAGACCGCCCCGGTCAAGTCAGCGGTCGACGAGGTCGTCGGTGATCTCGAGACGCTCCAGCACATCGTCGTCGTGCAGGCGACCGGCATCGAGTGCCCGATGACCGAAGGCCGCGACGTCGCCTATGCCGAGCTGCTCGAGTCGGTCGACCCGGGATGTCCGCCGGAGCCGCTGAACGCCGAGCACCCGCTGTTCATCCTGTATTCGTCGGGCTCGACGGCCGCGCCGAAGGGCATCCTGCACACCACCGGTGGCTACCTCACCGGGGTCACGTACACCAACCGGCTCGTCTTCGACCTGCAGCCGGAGACCGACGTCTACTGGTGCTCGGCCGACGTCGGCTGGATCACCGGCCACAGTTACATCGTCTACGGCCCGCTCTCCAACGGCATCACCTCGGTGATGTACGAGGGGGCGCCGGACTACCCGGCCAAGGACGCCTGGTGGTCCATCATCGAGAAGTACAAGGTGACGCTGTTCTACACCGCGCCGACCGCCATCCGCGCCTGCATCAAGTGGGGCGTGGAGCACCCGGCCAAGCACGACCTGTCGTCGCTGCGGCTGCTCGGCAGCGTCGGCGAGCCGATCAACCCGAAGGCCTGGCTCTGGTACCACAAGGTCATCGGCGGGGAGAACTGCCCGATCGTCGACACCTGGTGGCAGACCGAGACCGGCTCGATCATGATCTCGCCGATCCCCGGCCGCACCGTCACCAAGCCGGGTTCGGCCACCCAGCCGCTGCCCGGTGTCTCTGCCGAACTCGTCAGCGAGGACGGCGAGCACATGGATTCCGGCACCGGCCTGCTCGTGCTGACCAAGCCGTGGCCCGCCATGCTGCGGACGCTCTACGGCGACGACCAGCGCTTCATCGAGACCTACTTCTCGCGGTTCTCGAAGGAGACCTACGTCGTCGGGGACTCCGCCCGCGTCGATTCCGACGGCTACTACTGGATCATCGGGCGCATCGACGACGTCATCAACGTCTCCGGTCACCGCCTGTCGACCGCCGAGGTGGAGTCCGCACTCGTCAGCCACGAGAGCGTCGCGGAGGCGGCCGTCGTCGGCCAGGCCGACGAGGACACCGGGCAGGCCATCGTGGCCTTCGTGACGTTGGGCGGCGGCTACGAGCCGAGCGACGACGCGATCGCCGAGCTGCGGGAGCACGTCGCCAAGAAGATCGGCAAGCTCGCCCGACCCAAGCGCATCGTCTGGGCCGACGACCTGCCCAAGACCCGCTCCGGCAAGATCATGCGGCGCCTGCTGCGCGACATCGCCGAGGGGCGGGAACTCGGTGACGTGACGACGCTGCGCGACCCCGACGTCATGCAGCAGCTGCAGGGCAAGGTGGCCGAGAAGGGCGACGAGGGCTGATCCCGGCGCCGTGCGGCGCCGCACAACGGGTCGACTGCTGGGTTAGCGTGCCCGGAGTGAGAGCCCTCCGCCGGTTCACCGTCCGCGCCCGCCTGCCCGAAGCTTTGACTCCCCTTTCCGAGCTGGTGCTCAACCTCCGCTGGTCGTGGCACCCGGAGACCCTCGACCTGTTCGAGTCGATCGACCCCGAGCTGTGGCAGCAGGTGCAGGGCGACCCCAACCGGCTGCTCGGGGAGGTGGCTCCGACGCGCCTGGAGAGCTTGGCCAAGGACCGCCGTTTCCTGCGCCGGCTGCGGGACGCCTCCGACGAGCTGCACGAGTACCTCACCGCCGACCGGTGGTACCAGTCGCTGGACGGCGCCGGCGATACCCATGAGACGGCCCCGCCGCGCAGCATCGCCTACTTCTCGCCCGAGTTCGGCATCACCGAGACCCTGCCGCAGTACTCCGGCGGGCTCGGCATTCTCGCCGGCGACCACCTCAAGGCCGCGAGCGACCTCGGTGTGCCCATCATCGGCGTCGGGCTGCTCTACCGGGCGGGCTACTTCGTGCAGTCGCTGTCGCGCGACGGCTGGCAGCAGGAGCACTACCCGGGGCTCGACCCGCACGGCCTGTCGCTCACGCAGCTCCGGGATGGCGACGGGACCTTGGTGCGGGTCAGCGTCGGGCTCCCCGGCGGCCGCACGATGCACGCCCAGGTGTGGCTGGCGCAGGTCGGCCGAGTTCCACTGCTGCTGCTCGACACCGACGTCGAGGACAACGACACCGGTGCCCGCGGCGTCACCGACCGGCTCTACGGCGGGCACAGCGACCACCGTTTGCTGCAGGAGATGCTGCTCGGCATCGGTGGGGTGCGCGCCCTGCGGGCGTGGTCCGCGGCGACCGGCGCCCCGGAGCCCGAGGTGTTCCACACCAACGAGGGTCACGCCGGTTTCCTCGGCCTCGAGCGCATCCGCGAGCTCGTCAACGAGGGGCTGAGCTTCGACGAGGCCCTCTCCGTCGTCCGTGCCGGCACCGTGTTCACCACCCACACCCCCGTGCCGGCCGGTATCGACCGGTTCCCGCGCGATCTCATCGAGCGTCACTTCGGCGGCGACAACGCCGCCGTCGGGGTCCCGATCGAGCGCGTGCTGGCCCTCGGCGCCGAGCAGGACCCGAACATGTTCAACATGGCGCACATGGGCCTGCGGCTGGCGCAGCGGGCCAACGGCGTCAGCAAGCTGCACGGCGAGGTCAGCCGCGGCATGTTCAACGGCCTCTGGCCCGGGTTCGACTCCGCCGAGGTGCCGATCGGCTCCATCACCAACGGCGTCCACGCACCGACCTGGGTCGCCCGCGAGGTGATGGCGACCGCGGAGAAGGAGCACGGCGGCGACCTGACGCCGCAGGCCTTCGCCGTCGCGGCGAAGCTCCCTGACGCCACCGTCTGGAAGCTCCGGCGGCAGCTGCGCGAGCGGCTCGTCATCGAGGTCCGGCGGCGGCTCCGCGTCTCGTGGGCGCAGCGCGGGGCGGCCGAGGCCGAGCTCGACTGGATCGACGGCGTCTTCGACCCGGACGTCCTGACCATCGGTTTCGCCCGCCGGGTGCCGTCCTACAAGCGGCTGACGCTCATGCTGCGCAACCCCGACCGGTTGCGGCGCCTGCTGCTCGACCCGGAGCGGCCCATCCAGATGGTGATCGCCGGCAAGTCGCACCCCGCCGACGACGGCGGCAAGGAACTGATCCAGCAGATGGTGCAGTTCGCCGACTCGCACGACGTCCGGCACCGGATGGTGTTCCTGCCCGACTACGACATCGGCATGGCTCGCTACCTCTACGCCGGCTGCGACGTCTGGCTGAACAACCCGCTCCGGCCGCTCGAGGCCTGCGGCACCAGTGGCATGAAGTCGGCGCTCAACGGCGGGCTGAACCTCTCCATCCGCGACGGCTGGTGGGACGAGCTGTTCGACGGCCAGAACGG
>JAVEDQ010000168.1 GCA_030840885.1 Frankiaceae bacterium | reverse complement strand
GTTCCACCACTTGGCGCTGGCCGCGCTGTACGCACGGGTGGGCGAGCTCGACACCCCCTACGAGGAGCTGACCAAGGACCAGCGCACCGAGCTGCTGTCGAAGGAGCTCGCGAGCGGCCGGCCCCTGCTCGGCCGTAACGCCGTGCCGCCCGAGGACGCGGCCGCGGTGCTCGACGTCCTCGACGCGGTCCGCGGGGCGCTCGAGGCCTTCGGCGACGACGCGGTCGACACCTACGTCATCTCCATGGCCCAGGGCGCGGACGATGTGCTGGCCGTCGCCGTGCTCGCCCGCGAGGCAGGGCTGGTCGACGTCGAGAGCGGGATCGCGCGGCTGAACATCGTCCCGCTGCTCGAGACCGTGGACGAGCTCGCCGAGGCCGGCCCGATGCTCGACTCGCTGCTGCACGACCGGTCCTACCGCGCGCTGGTGCACGCCCGCGGTGACCTGCAGGAGATCATGCTGGGCTACTCCGACTCCAATAAAGACGCCGGAACGGCGGCCAGCCACTGGCAGATCCACCGGGCACAGCGGGCACTGCGCGACATCGCTGCCTCGCACGGCGTCCGGCTCCGGCTCTTCCACGGCCGTGGCGGTTCGGTCGGCCGCGGTGGCGGGCCGTCGGGGGAGGCGGTGCTGGCGTCGCCCTTCGGCGTGCTCGACGGCCAGATGCGCGTCACCGAGCAGGGCGAGGTCATCAGCGACAAGTACTCGCTGCCGGGGCTGGCCCGCGACAACCTCGAGATCCTGCTCGCCTCGGTCATCGAGGCGTCGCTGCTGCACCAGGTCTCCCGCGTCGGCGAGGACGACCTCGCCCGCTGGGACGCGGCCATGGACTCGTTCGCCGCCTCGGCCCGGGCCTGCTACCGGACGCTCGCCGACGACCCCGGTCTGCCGGCGTTCTTCACGCAGGTCTCACCGGTCGAGGAGCTGGGGCAGCTCAACATCGGCTCCCGTCCCTCCCGTCGGCCCGGGGCCGGTGACCCCGCCCTGGACGATCTGCGCGCCATCCCGTGGGTGTTCGGCTGGACGCAGACGCGGCTGATCGTGCCCGGCTGGTTCGGCGTCGGCAGCGGGCTGGAAGCGGTGCGCGAAGCGGGCCTGTCCGACGAGCTGCAGGCCATGCGGGACGGCTGGCCGTTCTTCGCCACCTTCATCGGCAACGTCGAGATGACGCTGGCCAAGACCGACCTGCGGATGGCGGAGCGGTACGTCACCGAGCTCGTCGACCCGGAACTGCACTCGGTCTACGAACGGATCGTCGCCGAGCACACCAAGACCGCCGAACAGGTCCGGCTCCTGGTGGGCGACTCCGGCCAGCTCTCCCGCTTCCCGCTGCTGCGGCGGACGCTCGAGGTCCGCAACTCCTACCTCGGGCCGCTGCACCATCTGCAGATCAACCTGCTGCGGCGCCAGCGCGAGCAGGACGAGCCGACGGCGGAGCTGCGCCGGGCGCTGCTGCTGACCATCAACGGCATCGCGGCGGGGCTGCGCAACACCGGCTGAGTCGGCGACCTACTGCGCGTGGGGCTTTACCTGTTGCTCGTCGGAACCTTGCACGCTGGTAACCCAGGCCGGGTGTCATTGTCCTGTGTCCAGAAGGCCCCGCGGAACCTGCCCCGTTTGCCGCAGCACGCTGTCGCTGTGCTGGGCCGGTGAGATCCGAGTGCTGCGCAAGCACAGCGTCGACGACGAACCCTGCGGCGGGGCTGGGCTGCCCGCGGTCGGAGAGCTGTCCGAGATCCCCGGGAGTGCGGCCGTTCTGCCCGACCCGGCGCTCCGGTCCGTCACCCCGGTGCAGCAGCAGCGGGTGGCATCGGTCGCCTGATCGACGCGGGTGCCAAGAGGGGGCGCCAGGTCGACGAATCGACCAGCGATGCGTCGCGGAACGCCGCCAGAATTTGTCCGTTCTGCCCGTTCCCAGGGCCGGGATAGCCCCGTTATGGTGATAAGGCGGGCGCACACGGACCTCCGGGAGGGCACGATGCAACTGCAGACGGAATCACTGCCGCCGGAGTACCGATTCGTCCTCCAGGCGAAGCTCGGTCAGGCCGACGAGTCCGGCGACGCGGCCCTGATGACGGCGGGCGTGCTCGCCACCGCGATGGCCGTCGCCCTGAAGTTGCTCGGCGAACCCGTCGGCCTGATGATCGTGCTCGGCGTCCCCATGCTGCTCAGCGGCTTCGTCGCCTACAGCTGGTGCCACCGCCGTATGCGCAGCCTGCAGGCCGACCTCGACGAGGCGACCGTCATCGTCGGCAGCGGTCGTTCTCGCTTGACGCGCTACGACGGTTCGGCCGAGGGCAGCTACGCCCTCAAGCTGCCGGACCGCACCGTCGCCGCGTACAGCAAGGGCGCTGGCCTGCGCAACCTGCTCGTCCGTCCCGACTCGGGGACCTTCGCCGGCTCGTTCGCCTACGCCCCGCACTCGGGCCAGCTGCTGCGCCTCCAGGCCCGCACGGGCAACTCCATCTTCGACGCCGCTGCGACCGAGCTGAACGAGACCTTCGACTTCTCGGAGCTCGAGAACGCCGCCTGAGTCCTGACTCCCTGAGCCCGCGTCAGCGGTCAGCGGCACGTCGGTGCCGGCCGGTGCGGTGTGCGCCGGCCAGGGGAGCGCCCGGCGCCGGCCGCGGTGCCGGGATGCCGGGTTTCTCAACCCCGAGCTCAGCCCCCGGCCCCAGGTCGGCCTCGCGAGCGGGGCCGTGGGACAGCGCGGCGGTACTGAGCAGCAGCAGCCCGCAGCCGGCCAGGGCGAACCAGCCCATGCCCGGCGTCGCGCGGTCGCCCAGCAGAGCCCAGCCGATCGCGGAGGGCATCAGCGTCTCGGCGGCGAACAGGATCGAGGTCACCGAGTTCACGGCAGCCTGCCGCATCGAAGCGGTGACCAGGACGACGCCCTGCAGCGCGTGGAGCATGACCACGAGCAGCGTCGGGACCAGCCACATCTGTGAGCTGTCGGGTGCCGAGAGACCTCGGGCGGCGAGGCCCGCGGCGCCGTAGGACAGCCCGGCCAGCACGGCCAGCCCCGCACCGGTCCACTGCCCCGGCCGCCTCAGCAGGTACCAACCACCAGCGGTCACCGCCGGGACCCCGATGGCGAGGGTGGCGAGCAGCAGGAGCGGCAGCGCCTCGGCCGGGCCGGGTTCGGCGGAGGCCGCCAGGACGGCCAGGCCGAGCAGGACCAGCGGCATCACGGCGGCCTCGCGATGCGAGGGCCGCTCCTGCAGGAACACCGACGCCAGCAGCGCGGTGACGACGATGCTCGCCGAAGCTGCCCCCTGGACGAAGAACAGCGGCAGGGCATGGAGGGCGACGGCGGTGCCGAGGAAGCCGACGACGTCGAGCCCGAGGCCGGCCAGGACCAGCGGCTCGACGAGCAGCCGGGCGATCGACGTGCCTGGCTGTCGGCGCGCGGCCATGGCCTGCAGCAGGCTCGCGACCCCGTAGGCACCGATCGTGGTGGCCAGGGCGACGACACAGATCAGCAGCGATCCGTCGGACGACGGCATACCTCAGGCGACGATCACGGGCGTCGGCGGCGGGAACCCGTTGAAGTGCGAGGCGTAGCTGGTGGTGTAGGCCCCAGTCCCGCCGAGGTAGAGCAGATCGCCGACCGCGAGGTCCGCGGGCAGCAGGGCGTCGGCGAGGACGGTGTCGGTCGAGTCGCAGGTCGGGCCGGTGACCGTCATCAGCACGCGCGCGGCGTCGTCGAGCGGCTCGCCGGTCGCGGCGTCGACGGCGAGCACGGGATAGGGCCACCGGGCGCCGGTCTGGGCGGCCTCCATCAGGCCGTTGTAGGCGCCGACCTCCAGGTAGATCCAGGGCCGGCCGTCGCGCATCTCGCGGCCGATGACCTCGGCGCCGATCACGCCGGTCTCGGCGACCAGGGCCCGGCCCGGCTCGGCGACGATCTCGGCCGGCGGGTGCGCCATCGCGTCCAGGGAGGCGAGGACGACGGCGGCGACCGCCCCCGTCGTCGGCACGGTCTCGTCGTAGTGCGCCGGAAACCCGCCGCCGATGTCGAGTACCTGCAGCGGCGTCCCGGCCTCGGCGAAGCGGGAGAACAGCGGTGCGACGGCGTTCACGGCCCGGCTCCAGGCGTGCAGGTCGGTGCACTGCGAGCCGACGTGGAAGGTCAGGCCGGCTGCGACCAGGCCGCGTGCGGTCGCGTAGTGCAGCAGGTCCTCGGCGTCGGAGAGGGCGACCCCGAACTTGCTGGAGAGCGGGAACGCGCTCGAGGTGTCGTCGACCCGGATCCGGACCAGCACGCCGACGCCCGTGGCGACCTCAGCGATCTTGTCGATCTCCTCGAGGCCGTCGACGACGAAGCGTCGGACCCCGGCGACGGCCGTCTGCCGGATGTGGGCCTGCGGCTTGACCGGATTGCTGTAGAAGACGTCCTCGACGGCGGCGCCGGCGGCCAGGGCGAGGTCCAGTTCGGGAGCCGACGCGATCTCGAAGCTGCCTCCCGCCTCGACGACGGCGGCGAGCACGGCCGGCTCGGAGTTGCACTTCACCGCGTAGCGCACGGCGACCCTGCCCTCGAACGCGTCGAGGAAGTCGGTGACGTGGCGGCGCAGCATCGCGGTGTCGAGAGCGAGGAACGGCGTGCGCAGGCCCAGCGGGTGCAGCTGCTGCGGGGTGAGGGACCGGGGCCAGGCGGAACTTCCCGCCGGTCGGCGCTGCGTCGGTACGGGGCGGCTGGCGGTGCTCGACCCACGAATGAGCTCATGCGGGACGGTCATCGGCCCTCCTTTCCGTTCGAGCGCACGGGTGGGACCAGCGATCTGCGAGGAAGACTTGTCCGGCGACGCGCCGCCGCGCCTCTGCGGTGGGCAAGGCGGCATGGCGGCGCGGCGTGACGTGCCACAGGACCTGTCGTCGCCTTCAGGGAAGAAGTTGAGCCCGCCGGCCCCGAGTTCCGCGTTCACACGTTCGGGGGAACGGGCGATGGGTGCCGCATGACGACGACCGGAGACATGCAGCTGGCTGTTCGCCGGCCCCTGCCTGTCTACGTGGCGCTCGGGGGCATCGTCCTGGCCTGGACGGTGCTGCTCGTGACCTCGCCGTTCTCCGACGAGGTCTCGGTTCTCGTCAGCAACGTCGGGCTCGTGTCGGCGGCGCTGATCGGCGCGACGACCGCGCTGCGCACCGGTATCCGGTCCCGCCAGCGGGCCTGGCTCCTCCTGGGCGGCGGAGCGCTCTCCTGGGGTGTCGGCCAGCTGATCTGGACGATCTATGAACTCTCCGGCCGTGAGGTCCCGTACCCGTCCTGGGCGGACGTCGGCTACGCCGGCGCCGTGCCGCTGCTCGCCGT
>JAVEDQ010000167.1 GCA_030840885.1 Frankiaceae bacterium | reverse complement strand
CCGCGCTCGACCATCCGCAGCAGCCGAGAGTGTGACTGCGGCGCGTGGTCCCGTGGATCGTTGCCGAGCGACGTAGCGACGCCGAACGCTCCGGCGAGCACCGTTTCGATCAGCCGCATCTCTCTCGAGTCCAGCAGCCGGCGCAGCCGATCGACGAGGTCATCGACGTTCACCGCCGGTCGAGGCGTAACGGGCGGGCGCGCGCCCGCGACCCGGACGGCTGGACCAGGTGCGGACGACTCGCTGACCGGCGTGAGTCGAACCGCTGGCTGGGGATCGGCAGCCTGATTCCCGCGGGCCGCCTGTATCTGAGCGATTGCCAGCTGCAGCGCTTGGCGCACGAGGTCCCACAGCGATGCGGGCTCGGTCCTTCCGTCGGTCTGCCCGGGAACCCGGTCGTTCTGCGGAAAGCTCAGTTCCCACGGAACCCAGCCGCCGGGCCTGCGCTCGGTGAGGACGACGGTGGAAAGCGGCAGGAACGCGTCCTGCACCGTGGGGAACGGCCGTTCCTGCTCGCCGAGGCTTTGGTAACAGTCGTTCAGGATCCGGAAGGCGTTGTCGTAGAAGCCGAACCAGACGTGGAGTCCGTGCTCCTCGATCCGTTCCTCGTCGCCACCGCGGACGCTTGCCCCCTTGCCTCCCAGCAACCACCCCCGTTGGTGGACGGTGACCTGCTCGACGTACGACGCACAGGCGGGATCGCTGAGTGCGTACGCCGCGGCCAGGCCGGCCATACCGCCGCCGAGGACGGCAACGTTTCGCCGCTCGGTCATCCCTGCGATTCCCACAGCACACTGCCGCGTCCGATGCGGAAGTCGAAGTCGAGCCAGAAGGCCGGCCCTTCGTAGTCCGTCTCCGTGGTCGGCAGCCCGAGGTCGCGGTACAGCGGCACCCCGTCGAGGTCGTCGATCGTCAACCGCCATCGCTGCGGGAGCCACCCGCCGCCGTGCAGGTGGAGCAGGTTTTCGGGAATCTCTACGACCGCCTGGTAGCAGGCCCTGGTCGGGTCGACGACGTCCCGGAACTGCTTGAGCAGGATCAGTGGCACACTGCCGGTCGCCAACTGGCCGAACAGGTGCACGGCGGCGCGCAAGTCGTCGGGAGCCTGCGCCAGTCCCTTCCCCTGCCGGGACAGCGAATCGAGAACGGCGAGGCGCTGTGTGCCGTTCGTCAGGGAATCGTTCGATCCGGGGTCGGTCGTCGACCGGTCGACAACGTGGGCCGCAGCGCGGCACGCGTCCGCTCCCCAGCTGCGGCGCCGGTTCGGCGCCGGTGCGACCAGCCCTTGCCCGGGCACGTCCTCCGGCGGTGCCATCGCCTCCTCCGGGTCCGACGGCTCCAGCGTCAGCAGGGTGTGCGGGCACAGCTTCGACGTGCTCTTGAACTCGCGGAGTGTCTCCGTCGTGACCGAGAACCGACGGTTCGCCTCGCCCGCGGCCTGCCCCGGGTCGTCGTCCCCCGGTGACCAAAGGCCGATATCGGCGAACTGCTTCGGGAACCCGTAGATCTCGCGCCCACCGAGCACGGCGGCGACACGGTTCACGAACATGTAGGCGATCGTCCACATGACCCGGCCGGTGGCACGTTCGACGAGCGGCACCCAGAGAGCGGCCTCCCGCTCGTCGGCGTATCCCAGGTTCAGGTCGGGCAGTTCACTGCTCCGAATCGCGGAGATGTCGGCGAAGGTCAGCACGACGTAGTCCAGCAGCGGATCCAGGTCCAGCCGGCCCTGGGTCGGTCCGGTGAACATCCGATCGCACAGTTGCCCGAGCTTGATCGGGTCAGCCCGGATGGGGAAGGCGTAGAGCTTCGCGTGCTCCGCCTCGAACGGGTGGCGAGCCACGACCTCGCCGCCGCGCTCCACGTACTCGTCGGGGCTGCGCTGTCGACGACGCGAAGACCCCCGGCCGCCGGCTCTGGAGTCGGTGCCGGAGCGCGGGCGGAACGCCCGCGAAGCGGGCGCGGTCATCCGGTTCCGCTGAGACGGCGCGCCCGGGCGACGGCGAGGTCCGACTCGTCCGCGACGACGCGGTTCAACACCTCGGCCAACTCGCGGCGGGCTGCGGGAGACGAGCCTTCCGGCTGGATCGCGACCAGGTCGGAGAGCGCGTTCATGAGGGGGCTGAGCGCATCCTGTTGCACCGCGATGTCCGCGGCCGTGCGGAGCGCGGCCAGCGACTCGTCACGGCGCCCGTCCTGCAAGAGGATCTGAGCACGTACGCGATGCAGCTCCGGCTGATGGATGGCACCTCCGTGTCGAGCGGTGTGCGTGATCGCCTCGTCCAGCGCGGTCAAGGCCGAGCTGGTGCGGCCGAGTGCGGCGTACGCCTCGGCGAGCCACCGAAGGAACACCGGGCGGAAGGCCTCGGCCCCGGCTGCGCGCCACGCGGCGAGCAGTGGTTCGAGGGTCGCCGCGGCCACCTCCGCCTCGCCACTACGAGCCTGTGCCCCCGCTGCGTGCATCGTGGACGCGGCCAGCCAGGTCGCATAGCCGTCCGCTCCGGCAGCTTCGACCGAGCGGGTCGCGTGGCGCACGGCGGCGTCGACGTCGTCGGCGAGCAGTGCCCACCAGGCCGCATAGCTGTTCACGAAGGCCCGATTGAAGGCACCGGTCCGCGGCCCGAGTTGCTCGGCGCGGGACACGGCGGCACGAACCGTTGCGCAACCGGACGACCGGTTGCCGCGCAACCACCGCGTGATCCCCAGCAGTACCCCGGCTGCGGCAGGCAGGTCGTGCGGATTCTCGGTCGGCGGTCCGCCGGCCTCGCTGCGCGCCACCTCGAAGAGCGTCTCGGCATCGGCCAGAACGCCACCCTCGAGGCAGTCGTGTCCCAGCATCACGGCGGCCGTAGCCCGCTGTGGACCGGGCCGGTGGCGATTCTGGGCCCAGAGATCGCGGGAGAGCGACGTGGACGACTCCCTCTCACCCCGAACGTGGTGGTAGGCCCACACCGGCCAGAGCAGCCCCGGGTGCCGGTGGCGGGACGGATGGCGCTCCTCCTCCCGCGTCAGGAGGCCGAGGGCGCGCTGATGGACCGCTGCCACGTTCGGCGAGGTGTATCCCTCGAGCACCTCGAGGCTGACCACCAACGTGGACAGCACCGCGATCTCATCCACGTCGACCGGCTCATCGATCTCCTGCAGAAGGTCGAGCGTGTGACGCAGATGCGCGACGACCTCCCGGTGCGCCGCCATGGCCGCCGCCCCGAGGGCGGCCTGCCACCAGAAGCGCACGCTGGCCGCGATCTCCCCAGCTGCCTCGAGGTGATGAGCCAGCACGTTCGGCGGCACCGTTCCCGTCGGCATGTCTCGCTGCAGCACGTCGGCGACCGCGGCGTGCAGCGTCCGACGCCGGGACCGGAGCAACGTCTCGTAGGCGGCGTCGCGCAACAAGACGTGCGCAAACCGGAACACCGGATCCTGCGCCGGCCCGTCGGACCGGAGAATGCCGGCCGTCACCAGCCGGTCCAGCTGCGGACCGAGCTCGCCGAGGGTCGCCGTCGCCACCCCGCGGATGTGCGACAACGGGGCCGAGGTGCCGAGGACGGAGACGAGCTGGGCCACGTCCCGTTCCTGCGGCCGCTGGTCCAGCCGGGCGACGAGCAGGTCGTGCAGGCGCGGTGGTATTGCGGAATCCGTCGTGGTTCCGGAGGTGGAGAGCAGCCGCGCGATCTCGCTGCCGAACAGGGGGACCCCGTCTGCCCGGGCCACCACCGCTCGGCACAGCTCGTCCGGGAGATGAGGAGCGAACTGCCGAGTCAGCTCCAGCACGTCCTCGTCGTCGAGCGGACCGAGTCGTAGCTGGTCGCACTCGGGAATCGCCAACTGATCCGGCTCGCGGGTGGCAATCAGGACCAGGGTCGACGGAGCCGCGCCCCGTCGGACGAGCCGGTGCAGCAGCTCCTCGGTCGACGGGTCAGCCCAATGCGCGTCCTCGACGACGAGCAGGAGCGGCGTGTGGCTCGAGAAGCCGTCCAGGAAGTCCAGGAGCAGTTCCAGGGTGCGTTCCCGGCGCCGTTCCCGCGGCAACTCGAGTTCGGGGACCCCCGGGTCGGAGGGCAGGCCGAGCACCGCCGCCAGACCCGCGACCGCCTCCGTCGAGGACAGCGCCGAGTGACGTCGGCTGTACTCGATCAGCCGCAGTCGCCGGAGTTCGAGCGGGTCCCCGACCCCGATGTCTGCGCTCCGTTCCACGAGCCGACGGAGCGGATAGAAGGCGCTGCCCTGCTGCACGGACGCGCACCGGATGACCGCCGTCGTGCCGCCGCGGTTCTCGGCCAGCTCGCTCACCCGAACGGCCAGGGCCGTCTTCCCCATACCGGCCTCGCCGCCGATGGCCATGATCCGGCTACCGCCGGCTTCGGCCTCGGACCACGCCGCCGCGAGCGCCGCCTCTTCACGGTCGCGGCCCACGAGCGACCGTAGAAGCGCCGGGTCGCTCTGCTGCGTCCTGGCCGGGTGCGGGTCGGCCGAGCCGACGCCCTCGTCCGGGTCCGAGCCGACCACGGTGAACACCTGCACCGGACGGGGGATGCCGCGGAGCTCGCGAGCACCGAGTTCTCGGACCTGGCATCGTCCCCGGACCAGCTCCAAGGTCTGCTCGCTGATCACGACCGTGTTGGTCTCGGCGACGGTCTGCAGCCTGGCAGCGAGGTTGGGCGTCTCGCCCACGAGGTTGCCGATCTCGCGCCGACCTCCCAGCACCGTGTCGGAGATGACCGCGATCCCGGTGTGGATGCCGACGCGGGCTTGCAGCCTGTCCCGACCCGGCACGCTGGTCGTCTGTACCGCAGCCAGTCCGGCCAGGCCGGCCAGGACGGCACGATCGGCATCGTCCTCGGCCGCGCGCGGGTAGCCCCAGCTGGCCATGAGCCCGTCGCCCAACGTCGGGTGGAGGCGGCCGCCGAAGCTCTCGATCGCCCCGGCTACGGCACGCCGGTACTCGTGCAGCACCTCCTCGAGCTCTTCGGGGTCGAGGAGCGTTGACAGCCGAGTCGCGCCGACGAGGTCACAGAACAGCACGGTGACCTGTCGCCGGCTGCCGGAGGGCCGTCGGACGTCCGGGATGACGAGGGCCGAGTCGGGCGAGTCCTGGTGGAGTGGCGGGGTGAGGTCCGAGCGGCTGGACACGTTCTCCCTCCCTCCCTCCGCCGTCGTCGCCGTGCCGATCGCCCCTGCTCGCTGAGCGGCCGGTACGGAATGGCAGGAGTCTCTCCGCTGGGGCAAGTCCTCGCAACAGGATGGCGGATATAGATAGTTGACGTGTGTAGCAAATGGGAAGAAAACCTTCGGCGGAACCGGGTGGCCGGCAGCCGCCGGGCGTCGCCACGCCCGCTCTGGGGGACCAGTCTCGGGGGGACCAGTTCAGGGGCCCGGCAGACTCTGGAACTCAGACCGATCGGCGCACAGGGCTCGTGTCAGAGCCCTTCAGGCGGCGCTTCGCCGTTCGCGCGGCGCGCTGGTTCCCCCGGCGGAACTCGGCATCTGAGCGAGTCGGGCGGCACGAAAGGTCATTTGCTCCTCGCTCTCGGTGCCCAGTAGGTGTGCATCGGCGGCTAC
>JAVEDQ010000144.1 GCA_030840885.1 Frankiaceae bacterium | reverse complement strand
GGAGCCCGCAGGGATCTCACTGCGGTCGGCCACGCTCCATCGGGCCGTGGCCGGCGCGGCCGCTTAGGCCCCGATCGCCGGCGCCCAGCTCGGGTTGCTGCGGCCCGGCAGGGTGCAGCCGCCCACCGAGAAGGCGGCAACCAGGCCGACGACCGCGACCTGCACCTGGCGTGGGCTCATGGTCCTCCGCTCGGCATGTCGCCGTGGCCGCCACATGTGGACGGTCCTGCTTCTCCATCGGCGGCGGCTGTTCGGAGGTGAGCACTCGTCAGGCCGGTGGGGCCGCCGTGAGGATCTGGTCCACGGGAGCGAAGTCGTCGGTGAGAACCAGCGGCTTCCCGGTTTGCCGTGACCACCCGACGGCCTCCTCACCACTGAGCAGCTCCCAGCGCTGCGGATGGGAGGCGAGGCCGGCTCGGAGCTGGTCGATCGGCAGCGGTGCGTCGCTGGCGACGAGAACGGCGTTGCCGCCGCCCTGGTTCGCCAGCGTCGCGGGAGCCGCCATGACCCCGACGTAGCGGAAGGTCGAGGCGAGCGTGGCGAACTCTGCGTGGGAGAACGCGTTCGGCGGGTAGTCGATGGTGTTCACCGCGTAGATGCCGCCGGGGTGCAGCACGCGCTGCACCTGCTGCGCGGTCTCGCGGGTGGTGAGGTGCCACGGCACGGTGACGCCGCCGAACGCGTCGCCGATGACCATGTCGTAGTGGTCGTCCGGGCTCTCCTGCAGGCCGACGCGGCCGTCGACCACGCGGACGCGCAGCTTGTCGTCGGTCTTCAGGCCGAGCCGCTTGCGGTCGAGGTTCACGACCCCGCGGTCGACCTCGAAGACCTGACTGTCGGTGCCGGGCCGGGTGGCCGCCAGATAGCGCGGCATGGTGGCACCGCCACCGCCGATGTGCAGGGCTGTGATCGGTTGGCCGGGCGGGGCCACCGCCCCGCTGACGGCGGTGAGCGCGCGGATGTACGCGAAGCGGATATCGGTGGGGTCGGCCGGGTTCACGTAGCTGTGCGAAAGCGTGTCGAGCTGCAGCACCTGCGCACCTGCAGGCGGTGCCGCGTTGATGAGGCGTGCGCAGTGGTACGCGGTCTCGACGTCACAGCTCTTCGTGCCGGCCAGCGACACGCCGCCGAGGACGAGGGCTCCGACGAGCAGCAGCGGTGCGGTCGTCGGGTGACGGCCGCCAGGCCGGCGCCGGGCGAGCGTCAGCGCGGCTCCGACGACCAGGAGGATGACCGCGATCGACAGCACCAGGGCCCGGACCGGGAAGTAGGCCACCAGGAGGAAGCCGGTGAGGAACGTGGCGACGAGACCGCCGATGGTGCCTGCGGCCGATACCGAGCCGACCGTGCTCCCGGTGAGGCGCAGATCGGCGAGCATCTGCTTGACCACCAGTGGCGGGACCGCCGAGAGGAACGAGCAGGGCAGGAAGACCGCGACCATAGCCATCAGCAGCACCACCGCCGGGTTCGCCGACCCGATCGACTCACCCAGCAGCCGTACGAGCGGCAGCACGACGACGGTCAGTGCCCCGGCAATCAGGAAGAGCGGGCCCAGCAGCGTCGCCGGGTCGCGCGAGTCGGCGAATTGGCCGCCCATCCATGCTCCGGCAGCGATCCCGCCGAGCGCCATGCCGATGACGGCGCTGTTCGCCTGGATCGTGAGGCCCACATAGGGGGCGACGAGCCGCAGGCTCAGCAGCTCGAGGGTGAGCACTGCCGCGCTGGCGAGAAACGCCAAGGCGATCCCGAGTCGGGCGCCCTGCCGAGTGTCGGGGGCGGGGGCGGGGGAGCCGACATGGTGCGACGCGCTGGCGACGGCGGTGGCGGGCCGGTCACCCGTCGCACTCGGCCGGCGGGAATCGGTCGGGTCGGAAGGCGAGGCAGAAGGCACGTCCCGCATTCTCTCAACCCGGTGCCGACAGCCGGACGACGCCGCCCGGAATTCCGCCTTCCGTCCAGAGCGTTGCCGAGGCGTGACCACCTTTACCGTGCAGCAGTTGCGCCGGCTGCAGGCGGAGACGACGGCGCAGCTCGACGGGCTGTTGCGGGAGCGGGACGGCATCGTCGCCGGTGCAGACCTCGGCGCCACCGATGACGAACACGATCCGGAGGGCGCCACGCTCGCGTTCGAGCGGGAGCAGATCGCGGCGTTGATCCGGCAGGCCAGGGGGCGCCTCGTCGGACTCGAGACGGCTCTCGCCCGGGTGGACGACGGCAGCTACGGCCGCTGCGCGTCGTGCGGCGCCGTGATTCCCGAGGGCCGGCTGACGGCACGGCCGGACACCACCACCTGCGTCGGCTGCGCCGGCGCCGCGCCCCGCTGAGCGCCGTCCAGCGCGCATGGCTGGCCCGACTGGGTGACAACGGGCGCAATCAATTACCCGAATGGCCGAGTATCCGCATGGCCCGCAGCGGAGATAGACGCATCACTCATCAGGTGTGGGGACGCCCGTCCCCACCGGTGGCTTCTGCGAGGAGTACGTCATGGGTATCGGTGTCGGTGTCTTCCTGGTCGCGCTCGGCGCCATCCTGGCCTTCGCCGTCCACGCGTCGGTCTCCGGACTCGACCTCGCCGTGGTCGGCTGGGTGCTCATGGGTGCCGGCCTGCTCGGCATCGTGCTCGAGGTGGCGCTGTTCGCGCCGCGTCGCCGCGTCCACACCACCTACGCCGAGGCCCCGCTGGCCGGGCAGCCGGTGGTTCGTCGAAGCGTGTACTAGACCGTCCCCGGGTGCCGGCTCACGGCCCTTCGCACCGCTTCACGGGCGGTCGGCCTTCGGGTCGGCCGCCCGTTCGACGTCCACAAGCAACTGCCAGCCGCTGCTGACGGCCGCGACAGGTTCACCGCCGACATCCCGCGACGCCGGGGTACTGCTCCCTATAGCTCCGGGTCGTCCCGGAGGACCGGGCCTTTCTCGTCCGAGGGATCCTTCTCGCGGGTCAGCGTCAGGGAGCCCGGCTGCCAGCCGTCGTTCATCAGCGAACGGATGCGCTCGCCCACGGCGTCGGCGTCGAGGTCGGACAGGTCTTCGGTGCGTTCGTCGGCCATGGCTGCCGTCCTGCCCACCGCAGTGGCCGCCGACGCACCGGCTGAACCGATCAGGTGCTGCCGACCGGAGCCGTCGAGACCGCACCGTTGCATGCCTGGATGCCGCCGTCGGGAGTTGCCCCGGTCAGCGTGCCGGGGTTGGAGGTCAGCGTGACGCGCACCTTCGCCGCGTTGGGCGGGTTGCACGGTGCCTCACCCGAGTACGGGTTCGGGAAGCGGAGGTGGAACTGCGCCGAGCCCCGCGGAGCCACGCTCACCCACACCTCGGGCCCGGCTTCGTGCCGCACAGCCGTCGCGATGTCCTTGCCGTCGTCACCGATCAGGGTGGCACCGACGAAGCCCTTGACCGAGCAGCTGGTCCGGCCCGTGTTCAGCAGCCGGAAGTTCGCGTAGGTGCCACCCGGAGAGCCCTGCAGGTCGACGGGTTCGAGGCGCAGCGCCGTGGTCCGGCACCGGCTGTCGGGCGCGACGGCGGCGCTGGGCGGAAGCGCGGTGGCGCCGTCGGCGATGCCCGGTGTGGTGCGTCCGGCGCTGCGGGAAGCGGCCTGCGGTGACGTGTTGGCGGCGTTGTCCGGAGCGGTTGCCCCGGGCGGCGGAGCAGTTCCCGTCGCCGGCTGTTCGGCTGGATCGGACGGGGCATCGGAGGGCTCGACCACCGACGCTGTCGAGTCGTCGACGGAGGCGGGCGCCGCGGCCGACGGACTCGCGGAGGCAGTTGTGGCCGTCGGGTGGGCGCCCTCGCAGCCGGCGGCCATCGCCGCGACCACGGCCAGCGCGAGCGCCAGCGTCCGGGGTGTGAGCAGGCGTGCCGGGTCGGAACCGGGGCCGGGCGTCGTCCGAGGTTGCATCATGAGCTCCGCGTCCTGCCGTCGGTGAACCGTCACGTTCCCATCGGAGGGCGGACCGGCGGCGTGAGCACGCGGGTTGCGCTCGAGAAGACGGCCGCCCCTGCCCCGTCCGGGAAGGACGGGCAGGAGCGGCCGCTCGAGTGCTGGCAGTGCGAGTGCTGGTGTGTAGCTCCGGGTCAGAACCGGCCGACGCGGTAGTTGGAGCTCCAGATCGTCTGCAGCTTCACCACGTCGCCGGACTTGGGCGCGGTCCACATCTTGTTGCCACCGGCGTAGATGCCGGCGTGGTAGGCCGGGGAACCGATGAAGATGAGGTCGCCGGGGCGGGCGGCGCTCCTCGAGACGGGGGCGGCGGCAGCGGCCTGCGCACTGGCGGTGCGCGGGATGCTCTTGCCCAGCTGGCGGTAGACGTACTGGGTGAACCCGGAGCAGTCGAAGGCGTTCGGGCCGGTGGCGCCGTAGACGTACGGCTCGCCGGCCTGCGCTGCGGCGATGCCGACGGCACGGGAGTTGGAGCCACCCGTGCTGTGGCACGCGGTCAGGCTGACCGTGGCGGCGCCGGCCATGGCGAGGGCAGCGATCCGGGTGGCGACGAGGCGGCGCGTCGGACGCGGTGTGCTCGTGGGCGTGCTGTCGGAGGTGGCGGCGGAAGACTCCACGTTCAGGACGTGAGAGGGCACAGAAGTTCCTTCCCGTTCGCCTGCGGGGTGAGCTGTCGGATTCGGGCTGGGCTGCCCGGCCGGTCAAGAAGACCCGGCTTCACCCCAAGCCGGCTGACGAGGTCAGCCGGCGACGTGCGGTGGTTCCCCCACTTCCGCCCCATGAGTTTTCTCGTTCGGACACTTGGGCCGGGGGCGGAACTCGGCGTGCGGCCCAAGTGCTTGCTCGTTGCAAGCACACTCAACGACAGGACGACCGACATGTCGCGGAATGGTTGCCGAGACAAACCTCACATAACGGACATCGAAGTCGTGAGCGCGGAGGTCGAAGCGGCCCGACGGGCGGTCTGACCAGTTACGTCACACCTTCGGCGTCACCGGCTCGCATCGCCGTGACACCGGTGTGTCACTTCGTGATGAAGTCCTGGACGCCGTACCAGCGGCCCGCCGAGGTCTTCACGGCGCCGATCCCGATGTGGGTGAAGGCCGGATTGAGGATGTTGGCGCGGTGGCCTGGGGAGTTCATCCACATCACCATCATCTGGTCGGCACTGACGTTGCCGTAGGCGATGTTCTCGCCGACCCGGCGCGCGCCGCAGCTCGACAGCATCGGCGTGATGCTCTGGTGGGCGAACCTCCCGCTGGACGCCATGGAGCTCGCCCAGCGGTTCGCGTAGCCGTCGGCGCAGGTGTTCATGGCCAGCGGGCGCAGTCCTCGTCGGGTGCGCTCGGCGTTGACGAGCACCAGGATGCGCCCCTCGTACGCGGCCTGCGCCGACACGGTCGGCGAGGGCGGAACGGTTGGGTTCATGGGGTTGCAGGCGGCCACGCCGCTGAGCGAGATCGCGGCGGCGGCGACACCCAGTGCGAGGCGGAGCACTCGACGGCGCGGGCGGGCGGGCGAGCCGCCGGCGTTCTGGTCACTCGTGGCGATCGGCGAAAAGCTGAGAAATTCGGACATCGTGTGACTTCTCCTCATGGCGGGTGGAGGGACGGTACAAAATTCCTGATCGACCGTCCGGCTCCGTGACTGCAGCGATCGGAGCGAATTCGCCAGCGGCGAACGGCGGTCGCGGCGGGCGTCCCGCGTCCTCAGGGCCCTCGGCGGCCGGGGTCGCTCGTCACGCGATCGGTTGTCTGACGGCGCCCCGGGTACGCAGATCGGAGCGCCGTAGACGTGGGACGTGGCCGTCACCGGCCTGCGAGACGTCCACCTGCGCACGACTGCGAGAGGAACCGAATGACCGACACCCCCACCGTTCGCTTCAACAACGGCGTCGAGATCCCCCAGCTGGGGTTCGGCGTGTTCCAAGTGCCCGCCGACGAGGTCGTCGAGCCGGTCCGCACGGCCATCGAATCCGGCTACCGGCTGATCGACACCGCCGCCGCGTACCAGAACGAGGAAGGCGTCGGCAAGGCCATCGCCAACAGCGGTGTCGACCGGAACGACCTGTTCATCACCACGAAGCTGTGGAACGCCGACCAGGGCTACGACGAGGCGATGCGCGCCTTCGACGTGAGCCTCGGCAAGCTCGGTCTCGACACCGTCGACCTGTACCTCATCCACTGGCCGCTGCCCAAGCGGGACCGCTACGTCGACACCTGGAAGGCCCTCGAAAAGATCTACGCCGATGGCCGGGCCCGGGCGATCGGCGTCTCGAACTTCACCGAGCGCCACCTCAACCGGTTGTTCGACGAGACCGGCGTCGTGCCGGCCATCAACCAGGTCGAGCTGCACCCGAAGCTGCCGCAGGAAGAGCTGCGTGCCTTCCACGCCTCACATCAGATCGTCACCGAGGCCTGGAGCCCGATCGGGCAGGGCAAGGGCCTGCTCGAGGATCCGACGCTGACCTCGATCGCCGAGGCGCACGGCAAGAGCGCGGCGCAGGTGGTGCTCCGCTGGCACATGCAGCTCGGCAACGTCGCCATCCCCAAGTCGGTGACCCCCGACCGCATTCAGCAGAACATCGAGGTCTTCGACTTCGAGCTCTCCGACGCCGACATGGGCGCCATCACGGCGCTGGGCAGCGGCGAGCGCGTCGGTCCCGATCCGGAGACCTTCGACGTCGCCTGAGCAGGGAGCGGGCGTGTGCCGGTAGTGCGGCCGATCGGGTGATCCCGGTGCGACCGTCTGTCTCGCCACCGGCTGACGGGACCGGCTGACACCGACCGGCTGACGGGCCCGCCGGGTACCGGGACTGGCAGCATGGAGGGCGATGAGCCTGCTCGACGACCTCCCTGCGGCACCGACCGGCGCCGACCATCCCGCCGACCCCGACGAGCTGTTCGGGGCGATCTCGGACTGGGCCACCAGGCAGGGCCTGACCCTCTATCCGGCGCAGCAGGAGGCGCTGATCGAGATCGTCACCGGCTCGAACGTGATCGTCTCGACCCCGACCGGCTCGGGGAAGAGCCTCATCGCGGTCGGCGCGCACTTCGCCGCCTTGGCCGAGGGGCGGCGCAGCTTCTACACCGCGCCGACCAAGGCGCTGGTGTCGGAGAAGTTCTTCGCGCTGATCGAGGTGTTCGGCGCCGAACGGGTCGCCATGCTCACCGGTGACGTCAGCGTGAACGCCCACGCACCCATCGTCTGCTGCACCGCCGAGATCCTCGCCAACCTCGCGCTGCGCGGCGGACCCGACGCCGACGTCGGTCAGGTCGTGATGGACGAGTTCCACTACTACGCCGACCCCGAGCGCGGCTGGGCGTGGCAGGTGCCGCTGCTGGAGCTCCCGCAGGCGCAGTTCGTGCTGCTCTCGGCGACCCTGGGTGACGTCTCCCGCTTCGAGAAGGAGCTCACCGACCGGACCGGCCGGCCCACCACCACGGTGTCGGGCGCCGAGCGCCCGGTGCCGCTGTTCTACGCGTTCGCGCTCAAGCCCCTGCACGAGACCGTGGAGGAACTGCTCTACACCGGCCAGGCGCCGATCTACGTCGTCCACCCGACCCAGGCCGGTGCCGCCGAGCACGCGTCCGCTCTGATGAGCATCAACATGTGCAGCCGCGAGGAGAAGGACGCCATCGCCACGGCGATCGGACGCTTCCGCTTCAGCGCCGGATTCGGCCGGATCCTCTCCCGATTGGTGCGCCACGGCATCGGCGTCCACCACGCCGGGATGTTGCCGAAGTACCGCCGGCTCGTGGAGACGCTCGCGCAGCGGGGTCTGCTCAAGGTCATCTGCGGCACCGACACGCTCGGCGTCGGCATCAACGTCCCGATCCGCACCGTGGTCATCACGTCGTTGTCGAAGTACGACGGCACCAAGGTCCGCCTGCTGTCCGTGCGCGAATTCCACCAGATCGCCGGCCGCGCGGGCCGGGCCGGCTACGACACGGCCGGGCGGGTCGTCGTGCAGGCGCCCGAGCACGTCATCGACAACGAGAAGGCGCTCGCCAAGGCCGGCGACGACCCGAAGAAGCGCCGCAAGGTCGTCCGGAAGAAGCCGCCCGAGGGGATGGTCTCCTGGGGTGCCCCGACCTACGAGCGGCTGGTCGCCGGGGAGCCGGAGACGCTCACCAGCCACTTCCGGATGAGCACGTCGATGGTGCTCAACCTGCTCGCCCGGCCGGGCGACGTGCGGGTGGCCGTCGAGGAGCTCGTGACGGCTACCGCCGAGACCGAGGACACCCAGCAACGGCAGCTTGCCGAGGCCGAGGAGATCCTCGGTTCGCTCGAGACCGCCGGGATCGTCGAACGGCTCGCCGAACCCGATCGCGCGGGCCGCACCATGCGGCTCACCGTCGACCTCCAGCCCGACTTCGCGCTGAACCAACCGCTCTCGCAGTTCGCGCTCGCTGCGATCGAGCTGCTCGACCGCGAGTCACCGACCTACGTCGTCGACGTCGTCAGCGTCATCGAGGCGACGCTGGAGAACCCGCGCCAGATCCTCTCGGCGCAACGCAACCGCGCCCGTGGGGAAGCCGTCGCGGCGATGAAGGCCGAGGGCATCGAGTACGAGGCGCGGATGGAGCTGCTCGAGGACGTCACCCACCCCAAGCCGCTCGAGACGATGCTCGAGGGTGCGTTCGCGATCTACCGCGAGGGCCATCCGTGGGTCGCCGACTTCGAGCTCGCCCCCAAGTCGGTGGTGCGCGAGATGTTCGAGCAGGCCATGAACTTCGCCGACTACGTCCAGTTCTACGGTCTCGCCCGCTCCGAGGGCGTGGTGCTGCGCTACCTCGCCGACGCCTCCCGTGCGCTGCGGCAGACCGTGCCCGAGGACGCGCGCACCGAGGAGCTCGAGGACCTGCTCGCCTGGCTCTCCGAGCTGGTCCGGCAGATCGACTCCAGCCTGCTCGACGAGTGGGAACGCCTCATGAACCCGGAGGAGGTCACGACCGAGACCTCCGTGCTCGACGAGCGGCCGCCGCCGGTCACGGCGAACGTCCGCGCCTTCCGGGTGCTGGTGCGCAACGCGCTGTTCCGTCGTGTCGAGCTGGCGGCGCGCAAGCAGTGGTTGGCGCTCGGCGAGCTCGACGGCGAGGACGGCTTCGACGCCCACGCCTGGGCGGCGGCGCTGGCGCCGTACTTCGAGGAGTTCGACGAGATCGGCACCGGGCCCGACGCCCGCGGCCCGGCTCTGCTCCTGCTCGACCAGCAGCCCGGGCGATGGACCGCACGGCAGATCTTCGATGACCCCGCCGGCGCGCACGACTGGGGGTTCTCGGCCGAGATCGACCTCGCCGCCTCCGACGAGGCCGGTGTGGCGGTCGTGCATGTCACGGCGGTCAACCAGCTGTAGCGCGGGCTACAGCTGGAACTGCGGCGGGATCCTTTGACGCGGAACTCCTACCGATCAACTGCGGTAGGCGTCCCGTCGGTGATCGATGTCGAGCACGTAGACGGTGGCGCTCGCGTCCTCGATCCGATAGCGAACCCGGTACTCACCCCGACGGGCTCGGCGTTGACCGAGGAAGGGGGCGCGCAGTGGCGCACCAACGCGATGGGGGTTGTCGGCCAGCGGTCCGAACAGGAACTCGACACAAGCGGTGGCTGCGGCTTCGGGCAGGCGTTCGGCGAGCTGGCGCGCTGCCGTCCGGGTCACAACGACCCGGAAGTTCACTCAGATACTCCAGGCCGCCTAGCCGTGAGCAGCGCGCGAACCACAACCTCGTCCAGAACGTCCCCTCGTTCGATGTCCTTCTCGGCGCTCACTATGCGCGCCTGCGCCACCGGGTCCGCCAGCAACTCAAGAGTGGCCTCGATCGACTCGAGATCTTCGGCCGCTAGAAGAACCACATAGCCGCGCCCGTTCTTCGTGATCTGGACGCGTTCGTGCGTTGCCGCCACCTCTTCAGCGATCTCGGACAGGCGCGCCTTCACCTCCGACAACGGAAGGGTGCTCATAGACCGAAATTCTAGTCGACCAGACATCCGGCGGCAAGCGCCGCGTAGGAGCGCCACCGCACGCGAGAGTGCATCTTCCTCGCTCGAGGAAGCGCCCGTAGCCGCCACCTAGGTCCGCTCGCTGAGGAGTCGATCGAGTTGAGCCGCTGTCTCGTCCGCCGCTTGCTGAACGGTCTGCAAGCGCTCCCAGCGACGAGAGAAGAAGTGACGTCGGCGAACCGGCTCCCGGTCGTCGCTGGCGGTCTCAGTCAACCCGATCTCCCAGAGGAGCAGGCCGTCCTCGACGCTTCGTCTGCGCAACGAGCGGGTCCGCCACTCATGCACCTCGAATTCCGCT
>JAVEDQ010000137.1 GCA_030840885.1 Frankiaceae bacterium | reverse complement strand
CGGCGGCCGGGTTGCCGCAGGATCAGACGCCACCGGATCAGGCGCTACAGCGCGTCGGGATCGTCGGCGCGGGCCTGATCGGGGCCAGTGTCGGCATCGCCCTGTCCGCGGCCGGGGTCGAGGTGCTGCTGCGCGACACCGACGACGAGCAGGTGCGCCTCGCCTGCGCCCTTGGCGCCGGTCGGCCGTGGGCGGTGGGGGAGACCGTCGACCATGCCGTGCTCGCCGTACCGCCGCATGCCGTCGCGGCGGTGCTGCTCGACCTGCAGAAGAGCGGGCTCGCCGCGACCTCCAGTGACGTCGCAAGCGTCAAGGTGACGCCGGTGGCCGAAGCGGAAGCCCTCGGCTGCGACCTGACCGCCTTCTGCCCCGCGCACCCCGTGGCGGGACGGGAACGCGGGGGTGCCGCCTCGGCGCGCGGGGACCTGTTCCGGGACCGGACCTGGGTGCTCTGCCCGACCCCGGACACCTCGCCCGACGCCGCGGGCGCGGCGGAGTTCGTCGCGCGCACCTGCGGTGCCGTGCCGGTGCTGGCCCCGCCCGAGCAGCACGACGCGGCGATGGCGCTGCTCTCCCACGTGCCGCAGGTCGCCAGCAGCCTGCTCGCCGGACTCAGCTCGCCGTTGGCCGACGACGACTTCCAGCTCGCCGGGCAGGGCTTCCGCGACACCACCCGGCTGGCGGAGAGCGACCCGGCGCTGTGGGCGTCGATCCTGGAGGGCAACCGGCGGCCGGTCGCTGACGGTCTCGACCGGCTCGCCATCGCGCTCTCGGCGCTCGCGTCGGTACTGCGCGACGGCAGCCCGGAGGCGATCGGCATCGCGGTGCGCGACTCCTTCGCCGTCGGCGGCTCCGCCCGGCGGAGGCTCCCCACCAAGGTCGGGCAGGTCACCCCGGACTGGACCTGGGTCGGCGTGGTCATCTCCGACGAACCCGGGCAGCTGGCGAAGCTGTTCGCCGCGGTCGGGGACTGGGGCGTCAACATCGAGGACATGCGGGTCGAGCACAACCGCGACGCTCCGCGCGGAGTGTTGGAACTGGCGGTCGCCCGAGGGGACGCCCCGATACTGCTCGGGCAGCTGGGTGCCGGCGGCTGGACCGCCTACCGCCGGGACTGACAGACGGCTCCACGTATCTTGGGAAGGTCTGATGCAGCGGCGGTCGTCTCGCCCGCGTCACTCGTGTGTGGTGCGTCAACTCTTTATGCCGTCGTCTCGTGAAGCAGGTTCAGGTGCAGCAGTCCGGTCCCGGTCCCGACAACCCCGCACCCCTGGTGGTCGCGGTCGACGGACCCGGCGGTTCCGGCAAGAGCACCGTCGCGCGCGCGGTGGCCCGTCGGCTGGGCCTGCGCTACCTCGACACCGGCGCCATGTACCGCGCTCTCACCTGGCTGGCCCTCGAGCGCCGCGTCGACGTCGAGGACGCCGAGACGCTGTCGGAGATGGCCGAGCAGGTGCTGCTGTGCATCGACACCGATCCGGACGCGCCGGCCATCACCATCGACGGGGTCGACGTCACCGAGCCGATCCGCACCCGGTCGGTCACCAACGCCGTCTCCGCCGTCTCGGCCGTCCCCGCGGTGCGCCGCGAGCTCGTTCGCCGTCAGCGTGAGCTGGTCACCGCCGCCGAGCCCGGCATCGTCGTCGAGGGCCGCGACATCGGCACGGTCGTGGCTCCGGACGCCCAGGTCAAGCTGTTCCTGACCGCCAGCACGGCGGTGCGCGCGCTGCGGCGCAGCGCCGAACTCGGCGAGCAGAACGACGACGCGGTCGCCCGCACCCACTCCGAGCTCGAGCGCCGCGACACGCTCGACAGCGGCCGGTCGGCGAGCCCGCTCGTGCAGCCCGAGGATGCCCTCGTGATCGACTCGACGACCATGGCCGCCGACGAGGTCGCCGACATCATCGTCGCCCGGGTCACCGAGGCGCGGGTCTGATGGTCACCGTCCCGGTGGTCGCCGTCGTCGGCCGCCCGAACGTCGGCAAGTCGACGCTGGTGAACCGCATCCTCGGCGAGCGGGCCGCCGTCGTGGAGGACGTTCCCGGCGTCACCCGCGACCGCGTCGCCTACGACGCCGCCTGGAGCGGCCGGCGCTTCACGCTCGTCGACACCGGCGGCTGGGAACGCGACGCACGGGGGCTGGCGGCTGCGGTCTCGCAGCAGGCCCGGCTCGCGGCCGACACCGCCGACGTCGTGCTGTTCGTCGTGGACGCGACGGTGGGCGCGACCGACGCCGACGACGCCGTCGCCCGGGTTCTGCAGCGGTCGGGGCGGCCGGTCGTCGTGGCCGCCAACAAGGTCGACTCCGAGCGGGTCGAAGCCGACGCCACCCTGCTGTGGGGCCTCGGGCTCGGCGAGCCGCATCCCGTCTCGGCCTTGCACGGGCGTTCCTCGGGCGACCTGCTCGACGCCGTGCTCGCGAAGCTGCCGAACGCGCCCGCAGAGGTGCTGGACGCCCCCGCGGGCGGGCCGCGCCGGGTGGCGCTGCTCGGCCGGCCGAACGTCGGCAAGTCGTCGTTGCTCAACCGGCTCGCGGGCGCCGAGCGGGTGCTCGTGGACTCCGTCGCCGGCACGACCCGCGACCCCGTGGACTCGCTGATCGAGCTCGGCGGACAGACGTGGCGCTTCGTCGACACAGCGGGGTTGCGTCGCAAGGTCCGCGAGGCGTCGGGTGCGGAGTACTACTCGTCGCTGCGCACCGAGCAGGCACTCGAGGACGCCGAGGTCGCCATGGTGCTGCTCGACGCGGGGGAGCCGCTCACCGAGCAGGACCAGCGCATCCTGTCCATGGCCGCCGACGCCGGCCGGGCGCTCGTGCTGGCGTTCAACAAGTGGGACCTCGTCGACGACGACCGGCGCTACGACCTCGACCACGAGATCGAGCGCGATCTCGGGCGGTACGCGTGGGCGCCGCGGGTCAACGTCTCCGCCCGCACCGGCCGTGCTGTCGAGAAGCTCGCGGCCGGCCTCCGCACCTCGCTGGCGGGCTGGGAGCAGCGCATCTCGACCGGTCGGCTGAACGCCTGGCTCGCCGAGGTCACGGCCGCGACGCCCCCGCCGTCCCGCGGTGGCAAGCTGCCCAAGATCTTGTTCGCCACGCAGGCCGACGCCTGCCCGCCCCGCTTCGTCGTCTTCACGACCGGGTTCCTCGAGGCCGGCTACCGCCGATTCCTCGAGCGCCGGCTGCGGGAGGACTTCGGGTTCGCGGGTACGCCCATCGAGCTCTCGATCCGCGTGCGGAGCAAGGAACGGGACGGTAGGCGGACCTGACGATCGCTCCCGCCCGGGAGTCGGTCAGGCGACGACGGGTCAGGCGACGATGCGGCCGCGCAGCACCACGCGCTGCGGATCACGCAGCACGCGGAGGTCCTTCCGCGGATCGCTCGCGTAGACGACGAGGTCGGCCGCGTCGCCCTCGTCCAACCCGGCGGGCAGGCCCAGCCATGCACGTGCCTTCCAGGAGCCGGCGGCGAGCGCGTCCTCGGCGGCCAGACCGGCCTCGTGCAGTGCGAGGATCTCGTCGGCGACCCGGCCGTGGCTGACGTTGCCGCCGGCGTCGGTGCCGACGTAGAGCGGGACCCCGGCTTCGGCGGCGCGGCGGACGACCGACGGGGCCGTGGCGAGCAGACGGCGCATGTGGTCGGCGTAGGCCGGGAAGCGGGCGGCGGAGTCGGCGATGCCGGCGAAGTTGTCCAGCACGTTGATCAGCGTCGGGACCAGGGCCGTCCCGCGGCGGGCCATCTCGGCGATCAACGTGTCGTCGAGGCCGGTGCCGTGCTCCACGCAGTCGAAACCGGCGTGCACCAGGTCGTCGAGCGCCTCCTCGCTGAAGGTGTGTGCGGTGATGCGGGCACCGGCGGCGTGGGCGGACGCCGCGGCCGCGCGCAGGGCCTCGGCCGGCCACTGCGGCGCGAGGTCGCCCCGTCCCCGGTCGATCCAGTCACCGACGATCTTCACCCAACCGTCGCCGCGGGCCGCCTCCACGCCGACCTGGGCAGCGAGGTCCTCCGGCTCGAGCTCCACCCCGACGCCGCGCAGGTAGCCCTTGGGCCGGGCCAGGTGCTGCCCCGCCCGCACGATGCGCGGAAGGTCCGGCCGCTGGTCGATCCACCGCGTGTCCACCGGGACGCCGCAGTCACGCAGCAGAAGGGCCCCGGCGTCGCGGTCGGCGAGGGCCTGGCGCTCCTGCTCCTCGACGTCCTCCACGGCGCCCCGGGAGTCGAGCCCCACGTGGCAGTGCGCGTCGACGAGGCCGGGCACGATCCAACCCTCGCCGACGAGTCGGGCGTCCGGGACGGGGGTCCGGCTCACCCGTCCGCCCACGAGGTAGAGGTCGTGGTGCTCGGCCTCGGGCAGGACGACGCCGCGGACGCGTAGCGCGGGCTCCGGAGTCGTCATCGGCGGGACGCTATCGCAGCGTTCTCCGGCGCCGGCGACGGCACATTAAGCCGTCCACATGTCACACACACGGATGTGCGATGGCCCGTCCTGCACTCTGGGGGAGTCGTTCGTGGACGACGCGTGCGCGCTCGCAGACGTGGAGCCGCGGGGCGTCGTCATCAGGAGAGGTTCCGCTTTGTCCGTGATCAGTTATCCCGAGGCCGCGGTCATCGGGTTGCTGCAAGGTGTCACCGAGCTGTTCCCGGTGTCGAGCCTCGGCCACAGCGTGCTGCTGCCGGCCCTGATCGGCGGGTCGTGGGCGCGGGACCTGCAGGTGAACTCGCCTGAATCGCCCTATCTCGCCTTCATCGTCGGGCTGCACGTCGCCACCGCGATCGCGCTGATCATCTTCTTCTGGAAGGACTGGGTCCGCATCGTCGGAGGGCTGCTCACGTCGGTCCGCGACCGTCGGGTGGAGACGCCGGACCAGCGTCTCGGCTGGCTTCTCGTCCTCGCGACCATCCCGGTCGGCGTCACCGGTCTGCTGCTCGAGCACACCTTCCGGACGATCCTGTCCAAGCCCATCCCGACCAGCATCTTCCTGGCTTTGAACGGGCTCATCCTGCTCGGCGGGGAGCAGCTGCGGCAGCGGCACATCGCAGCGTCCTCCTCGCGGCCAAACGGCGCCGGCCCCGCCCGGCAGGGAGGCGGCGGAACGACGGTGTCAGAGACGACGCTGTCGGAGACGTCGCCCGTCGAGTCCGACCGAACCATCGCCCGGCTCCCGGTGGGCCGAGCGGTGCTCATCGGCTGCGCCCAGATCCTTGCGCTCGCGCCGGGCATCAGCCGGAGCGGCGCCACCATGACCGCCGGGTTGCTCAAGGGGCTGTCGCACGAGGACGCGGCGCGCTTCTCCTTCCTGCTCGCGACTCCCGTGATCCTCGCGGCCGGGGTGTTGAAGCTCCCGGACCTGTTCGGCCCGCTGGGCGCCGGCATCCATGGGCAGGTTCTGGTCGGCAGCGTGCTGTCCGGTCTCGCCGCCTACGCGTCGGTGCGCTTCCTGACCCGCTACTTCGAGAACCGATCACTGCGGCCGTTCGGCGTGTACTGCCTCGTGGCCGGGCTCGGCTGCCTCGTATGGTTTGTGGCCTCATGACGATTCTCGCGCTCAACCCCCTCGACGCCAACAGCCTGCTGGAGAGCTTCGGCGCCATCGGCCTGCTCGTCATCCTGTTCGCCGAGACAGGCCTGCTGATCGGGTTCTTCCTCCCGGGCGACAGCCTTCTTGTCACGGCCGGGCTGCTGGCGGCCACCAAGCCGGACAACCCGCTGCACCAGAACATCGCGCTGATCCTGGTCTGCGCCGCCCTCGGCGCCGTGATCGGAGGCCAGACGGGCTACGAGATCGGCCGGAAGGCGGGTCCACGGCTGCTGGCCCGCCAGAAGAACCGGCGGCTGCGGGCCGGCGCCGAGCGAGCCTCGGACCTGCTCGAGAAGTACGGCTACGGCCGCGCGCTCGTGCTCGCCCGCTTCATCCCCATCGTGCGCACGGTGCTGAACCCCATGGCCGGCGCCGTCCGGGTGCCGCGACAGACCTTCGCGATCTGGAACCTGCTCGGCGGCCTGCTGTGGTCGCTCGGCATCGTGCTCGCCGGCTACGTGCTCGGCAACACGGTCTCCGGCATCGACCACTATCTGCTGCCGATCATCGCGGTGATCGTCGTGCTCTCGCTCGTCCCGATCGTCCTGGAAGCCCGGCGTCAGCGCACCTGACCAAGAAGGATGCAGACATGACGACGAAGCGGTTCTGGCTGCCCAGACGCGGAGCTCTCCGGGTCGGGCTGGTGGTCGTCGGCCTGTTCGCCACCACCGGTCTGGCCGGCTGCACGCCCACCCCGCCCACTCCGCCGGCCCCGCCGCCGGTGCCGGTCTCGGCCCCGAATGCGGCGACGCCATGCCGTTCCAGCGCTCCGGCCGCGGTCAGCCACGTGGTCTGGATCGTGATGGAGAACAAGGCCGAGCGCGGAGTCGTCGGCAACCCCTCGGCGCCGTACCTGGCGAGCCTCGCCCGCCGCTGCGGGCTCGCGACGAACAACCACGGGGTCGCGCATCCGTCGCTGCCGAACTACGTCGCGCTCACGTCGGGTAGCACCGCCGGCGTCACCGACGACCGGCCACCGTCCGCCCATCCACTGAACCGGCCGTCGATCTTCGACCAGGTGACCACGGCCAAGCGGACCTGGAAGTCCTACGAGGACGCCATGCCGTCGGCCTGCCGGCGCACCGATTCGGGCACCTATGCCGTGAAGCACAACCCGGCCGCCTACTACACCCCGCTCGCCGCCACCTGCGCGGCCGCAGACGTGCCCTACAACCAGCTGGCCGGTGACCTCGCGGCCAACCGGCTGCCGGCCTTCTCCTTCATCACGCCCGACCTCTGCCACGACATGCACAACTGCGGCGTCGGCGCCGGTGACACGTGGCTCTCGCAGGAGCTGCCGAAGCTCCTCGACAGCCAGGCGTACCGGTCCGGCTCGACGGTCGTCGCCATCACGTGGGACGAGGACGACAACACGGCCAGCAACCAGATCCCGCTCTACGTGATCGCGCCGTCGGTGCGTCCGGGCACCGCCTCGGGGACGTCCTTCGCGCACCCGGCGCTGCTCCACATGACCGAGCAGATGCTCGGCCTGCCGACGCTGCCCGGCGCGACCGGAGGTACGGCGCTGCGGAGTGCCTTCCACCTGTAGCGACGCCTGAGCTGCCGGTCTCCGGGTAGGTCGCGCATGTGACTGCCAACGAGAACATGACTGTCGACCTCGTCGGCCGACCGGTGCATCGCGTGGGCTTCGGCGCGATGCAGCTGCCCGGGCCGGGCGTCTTCGGCCCGCCCCGCGACCGCGACGCCGCCCTGGCCGTGCTCCGCCGCGCCGTCGAGCTCGGCGTCAACCACGTCGACACCGCCCAGTACTACGGCCCCGATGTCTCCAACGAGCTGATCCGCACCGCACTGCACCCCTATCCGGACGACCTCGTCCTGGTCAGCAAGGTCGGGGCCTTGCGCGACGACGCAGGCAACTGGATCCCGGCGCAGCGGCCGGAGGAATTGCGTGCCGGGGTCGAGGCGAACCTCGCGAGCCTCGCCGTCGAGCGCGTCGACGTCGTCAACCTGCGCCGCATGGACGCCGGACATGCGGTGCCGGCCGAGCAGCAGGTGTCCTTCGACGACCAGGCGGCGGCGATGACGGCGCTGCGTGACGAGGGCCTGATCGGCGGCGTCGGGCTCAGCAACGTGTCGGCCGAGGAGCTGCAAGCCGCCCTCGACGGCGGTCTGGACGTGGCCTGCGTGCAGAACCCGTACAACGTGCTGTCCCGCGACGACGAGCCGACGTTGCGGCTCTGCGCCGAGCGGGGCATCCCGTACGTGCCTTTCTTCCCGCTGGGTTCGGCCTTCGAGCACATGCCGAAGGTGACCGAGCACCCGACCGTCATCGCCGCGGCGCAGCAGACCGGGATGTCGGCCGTGCAGGTCGGGCTGGCGTGGCTGCTGGCGCGCGACGCCTCCGTGCTGCTGATCCCCGGCACCTCGAGCGTCGCGCACCTCGAGGAGAACTGCGGCGCCGGAGCGGTGACGCTGCCCGAGGGCGTCCTCGGTCGACTGGACCTGCTGGGCTGAACCGCCGCGGCTCGGCATCGTGGCTGGTGGTGCCGTTCTGAGCTTGTGAACCAGCCCGCGACGACGCGGCGCCTGCCGCATGGTCCTAGCTCGATTCGATCCGGCGTAGGGCCGTCGGATAGCGCCGCTGCACGTGGCTGCTACGGACCGGTAAGGTTCTGACAGCGGGCTGTGGCGCAGGTTGGTAGCGCGTCCGGCTGGGGGCCGGAAGGTCGCAGGTTCGAATCCTGTCAGCCCGACAAATCGCCGCAGGTCAGAGGGCCCCCGGTTCTTTCGATCCGTCGACCGATGGTCAGGCTTCGGGGATGTCCCGACCGAAGGCCTCGAGGGTCACAGCCTCCGGCTCGGGGCCGCCGCGGCGGCCGGTGTCCAGAGAGTCGAGCGCGGTCATCTCCGTTGCCGTAGGCCGCGGCGGTGTCGATGCGTCGGTAGCCCGCATCGAGCGCGGCCCGAACAGCGTCAGCGCGCCCTGCCTAACGGCGAGGGCGGGGGATCGGGCTCACCGATACGTTGAGTTCGGTCAATCAGCTTCGGGGGAGGTGCCACGATCACGACCGAACGCGGCACCAGGCCCGCCGTCGTGGCCGCCCCGCCCGGCCCTGCGCCTGGACGCAACGCTGCCCTGGACGGGCTCCGCGG
>JAVEDQ010000096.1 GCA_030840885.1 Frankiaceae bacterium | reverse complement strand
TCCCGGGAGTCGCGCGCCGCTCCCCGTCCCCGCCTCGCGGTGAACGCACCTGCTCCGACGGGTGCGGGCGCCTGGACGGTGACGAACTACCGCGGACGACCGGTGTCCCTCCTCGGCGGGCCGGCAGTAGTGCTGCTCGCCCTGGCCGGTGCCCCGTCGTCCGCTGCGGTCGTGGCCGGGCTCGGTGCCGTCGCGGCCGGTCGCTACGACGACGTCGCCGGCGCGCGCCCCGAGCAGCGGGCCGACAAGGGCTTCGCCGGTCACCTGAGTGCCCTGCGCGCCGGCCGCGTCTCCGCCGGTGCGGTGAAGGTCGCAGGTATCGGTGCGACCGCGCTGCTCGCCCGCGTGCTCGACCGGGCTCGCGAACGCACGACCTACGGCTGGCGTGGTGCTGTCGTCGTACTTCGGGATGCGGCACTGGTCGCCGCGTCGGCGAACCTCGTGAACCTCCTGGACCTCCGCCCCGGCCGGGCGCTCAAGGTCGTGACGCTCGTCGGCGGACTGGGTGCCGCGACCGCCGGTCCGGCTGGGCGGCGTCGCTTCGGCGCGACGGCGCTCGCCGCGCTGGTGGCCCTGCCCGCCGACGTCGGCGAGCGGACGATGCTCGGCGACGCGGGTGCCAATGGGCTCGGCGCGCTGCTCGGGGTCGCCGCTGTGCAGACCACGAGGCCGGCGGCGCGGACGATTCTGCTGGTCGGCGTCCTCGCGCTCACCGTCGCGAGTGAGCAGGTGAGCTTCTCCGCCGTCATCGACCGCACCCCGCCGCTGGCCTGGCTGGACCGGCTGGGCCGTGGCTGAGCGCACCGTCGCGCGGACCGTCGTCCGCACCGCCGCGGTCGTCGCCGCGGTCACGGTCGTCGCACGGCTCGTCGGCTTCCTGCGCACCGCGGTCCTCGGGCGGGTGCTCGGCGCCACCTTCCTCGGTGACACCTACACCGCGACCAACGCGCTGCCGAACGTCGTCTACGAGATCGTCGCCGGCGGTGCCCTGGCCGGTCTCGTGGTGCCGGTGCTGGCGGGGGTCGACGCCGAGACCGCCCGCCGGTCGGCCGGTGCACTGCTCAGCTGGACCGTGCTCGTGCTCAGTCCGCTCGCCCTGCTCGGCGTCGTGTTCCGCCGTCCGCTCGCCGAACTGCTGCTCGGCGCCTCGCCGCAGGCTGCTGCGCAGGTGGACGTGGGCGCCCGCTTCCTGGCCGTCTTCGCGCCCCAGGTCGTGCTCTACGGCATCGGCATCGTCTGCACCGGCATGCTGCAGTCCAACCGGCGCTTCCTCGCTGCCGCCCTGGCCCCGCTGTTCTCCAGCGTCGTCGTCATCGGTGCCTACCTCACCTTCGCCGGGACCGGCAGCGGCCGCGAGATCGACACCGTCACCCACTCCGGTGAGCTGCTGCTCGCCGTCGGGACGACGCTCGGGGTGGTCGCGTTGACGCTCACCGTCGCCGTGCCGGTCCTCACCGGCTCCGCCGGGTGGCGGCCGCGGCCGAGCCTGCGCTTCCCGCCGGGGGTGGCGCCGCGGGTCCGGCGCCTCGCGCTGGCCGGCGTCGTCGGCGTCGGTGCCCAGCAGGTCTCGATGTTCGTGGCGCTCCGGCTCGCGGCCGGGGAGCGCGGCGCGGTCGTGGTCTTCACCCTCGGCACCGCCGTGTTCCTGCTGCCCTGGGCGGTCCTCGCGGTGCCCGTCGCCACCAGCTCGTTCCCGGAGCTCTCGACTGCCGCCTCAGCCGGCGACGAGACCGGCTACGCCTCGGTGGCCCGCAGCGGCCTGCGGCTCGTCCTGCTGTGCGGGTTCGCCGGCGCGGGCCTGCTCGTCGCCGTCGCCTCCCCGCTGGCGCGCCTGCTGCTCGAAGCGGCGCCCGGCGCCGGCGTCGCCGAGCTGCGTCGCGCGGTGGTCGCGTTCGCTCCCGGCCTGCCGGGCTACGCCGTGCTCGCCTTTGCCACCCGTGCGCTCTACGCCCGCAACCGCAGCCGCGCCGCAGCCGTCGCTACCAGCGGCGGCTGGCTGGTGGTCGTGGCCGCCGACATCGTGCTCGTCCTGCTCGCACCGGACGGCTGGCGCGGTGCCGCGCTCGGGGCCGGCAACGCCATCGGCATGACCGTCGCCGGACTCGGCCTGCTCGTCGCGGTGCGCCGCGCCGCCGGGGCGGCAGCCGTCTCCGGCCTCGTGCGGGCCGCCGGCACCGGCCTGGTCGCCGCCGCGGCCGGCGCGGCACTCGGGGTGCTCGGCGGCAGCCTCGTCGCGGCGAGCCTGCCGGCGTTGGTGCTCGCCACCGTGCTCGGCCTGCTCGGCCTGGTCGCGGTGCTGGCCGTGCTCGACCGCGCCGAACTGACCCGGCTGGTGGGCCGGTGAAGGTCGTCCTCGTGCTGGGTCCGTCCACCGGTGGGATCGGTCGGCACGTGCAGACACTGGCCGGCTCTCTCGTCGCCCGCGGTGACGACGTGACCACGGTCGGCCCGGCCGAGACGTTGGAGCGGTTCCCGCCACCCGGTCAGCGGTTCCCGGAGCTGACCGTGAGAATTGTCCGCGGGGCCGTGCGGCGGCAGCGCGCCGAGGTCGTCCACGCGCACGGCGTCCGCGCCGGGCTCATCGCCGCGTTGGCACTGTTGGGACGCCGGGTGCCGCTGGTCGTGACGTGGCACAACCTGGTGGGCACTGGCGGGCGTCTCGGGATGCTCGCCCAGCGGTTCGTCGCCCGGCGCGCGGCGGTCTCGCTGTGCGTCTCACCCGACCTCGTCGAGCACGTGCAGCGGCTGGGCGGGCGGGCGCGGCTCGCGCCGGTCGGCGGCTC
>JAVEDQ010000045.1 GCA_030840885.1 Frankiaceae bacterium | reverse complement strand
CTCGCACCGCAGGGTGCGTCACTGGAAGAGGCCTACATGGCGCTGACCGAGAACTCCCGGGACTTCCGCTCCCCCGCTGCGCCTACCGAGCTGGCCGCGTGAGCGTCTCCACCGCCGCCCCCGTCCGCCCGGCCACGACGCCCGCCGGGGACCCGAGCGACGTCGCGCGCCCGGTCACGCTCCGACGCGTCGTCCGGGCGGAGTCGATCAAGTTCTGGACCCTGCGCTCGACGGTGGGCGTCCTGGCCGCCGCCGTGATCGGGATGGTGGCGATCGCAATGATCGTCGCGTTGAACACCCGGAAGTTGACCGGCGACGTCCAACTCGAGGACGTCCTCCCGTCAGCCACGCTCCAGGGCTACTACCTCGGCCAGCTGCTCATCGGGGCGCTCGGGGTCCTGTTCGTCACCGGCGAGTACAGCACCGGCATGATCCGCTCGACGCTGGCTGCGGTGCCCAAGCGGCTGCCGGTGCTCGTCGCCAAGCTGCTCGTCTTCCTCGCGGTCGTCGCCACCGCCATGCTCGCGGCCTCGGTGGTGGCGTTCCTCGGGGCGCAGGCGCTGCTCGGGCACTACCGCACCGGCTTCTCCCTGGGTGACCCCGGCGTCCTGCGCGTAGTCCTCGGCACCGGCATCTACCTGACGCTGGTCGGCGTCATCGGCATGGCCATCGGTTGGATCGTGCGCAGCACCCCTGGCTCGCTCGTCACCTACATCGCCGTCGTGTTGGTCGTGCCCGGCATCTTCTCGTCGGTGCTCGGCTCGTGGGGCCGGCACATCGCGCAGTACATGCCGAGCCAGGCCGGGGCTTCGTTCTCGACGAGCCTGCACCTGCCGCCGAGCCTGTCGCCGTGGGTGGGGCTCGGGGTGATGGTGCTGTGGACCGTCGCCGGCCTCGTGGTCGCGGTGCTGTCGCTGCTGCGTCGCGACGCCTGACAAGTCGGCGCTAGGCTGCCGACCGTGCCCGATCTGCAGGACGTCCGTGCGCTCGCTGCCCGCGAGCAGTTCCTGGCCGTGGTGGCGACGCGTCGGGCCGACGGCACCATCCAGTCCTCCGTCGTCAACGCCGGCGTTCTGCCGCACCCGACAACCGGTGAGGACGTGGTCGGGTTCGTGACCTACGGCCCGACGAAGCTCGGCAACCTGCGGCCACGGCCGGAGGTGACCCTGACCTTTCGCGCGGGCTGGCAGTGGGTCACCGTCGAGGGCACCGCCACCATCGTCGGCCCGGACGACCCGCTTCCCGGGGTCGACGACGAGGGCCTTCGGTTATTGCGCCGCGAGGTGTTCACCGCCGCCGGCGGAACCCACGACGACTGGGCCGCCTACGACGAAACGATGGCCGCCCAACGCCGCGCCGTCGTCCTGGTCACGCCGACAAGGATCTACAGCAACCGCTAACCAACAGAAACCACCAGAACGGTGGACATCTTCGCCGTCTGACCGGCAGGTTCCCGCACAAGATCTCCACGCCTCGGCGGGTACCGCGGCGCTCAGGCGCGGAGGTGCTGTCCTACGAACGCGAGCTGCGCTGGGGCGGCGTGGCGCCACCAGGCGACGTCGTGACCGCCGCGGCCGATGTCGTGTTCCGCGTGCGGGACGGCGGCGAGCAGCGCGCGCACGCCGGGCAGGAACGGGTCGGCCGTCCCGCAGGTGACGCGCACCGGGATCCGCCGAAGCGCCGCTGCTCGGCGCAGCACGTCGTGCCGGGCGAAGTCCTGCGCGTCGTCGAAGGCGCCGGGGGCGGTGTCGCCGGCCCGGGTCCAGACGGCAGGACTGTCCACCGCCACGGCGGCGATGCGCTGCGGGCCGAGCTTCTCGGCCAGCAGCAGCGCGCCGTAGCCGCCCATCGACCAGCCCCCGACGGCGAACCGGTCGACGCGGAGCCCGTGGGAGGCGACGAGCGGCAGCAGCTCGTCGAGCAGCATCGCCTGCGCGTCCGCTCCGGATGCGCGGGGATGCCAGTAGTCGTGGTCGCCGCCGTCCACGGCGACCAGCGCGAACGGAGCGGTCCCGCGGGCAACAGCCTGCGCGAGGAAGCCGCCCAAGCCGTGACTCCCGAGTGCGGCGCGGTAGTCGTCGGAGCGGCCGTGCAGGACGAGCAGGACCGGTAGCGCGTCACCGGCCTTCGCGCCCGGCGGATAGGCGATGGACCAGCCGGTCGACGCCTTTCGGGCGGCCGAGTCGAAGCTGCCGTTGAGCACCGACGCGGCGTGCGGGGTCGACGGACCGCCCGGCCGCAGCGGAGGAGGCACGACGGCCTGGACGCCCGAGCGGAGGTGCGGCTCCGCGACAACGGCCCCCGCGCCGAGGACCGCAGCAGCACACGAGCCCAGGAGCAATCGACGGCGCGTCAGCCCAGGTCTACGGAACTGCTCTGGTTCAGCTGAGGGCTCGTCGGACAAGCTCAGCCTCCCCGGTCGGGCGCGAGCCCGGGCTACGCGCTCAGCGCGTGCCTCCGGTGGGGTTCGAACCCACACTGCCACCCTTTTAAGGGGCGTGTCTCTGCCAATTGGACTACGGAGGCGGTCCTGCCGTTCTATCCCAGCAGTACCGCCTCCGCGCCGATGGCTCTGCGGCGATCGGCGGGACGACTCAGCCCTCGGTCCTGCCGCTGCTGGTCTGGTACGGACGCTCCGGGGGCGGCGACCCGCCACCGGTCACACCCGCCATCTGCTCGGTGTCGGCGATCTCGCCGGTCTCGTCGCGGGGCGCGTCGCCCGGCGTCGACTCCGAGGCCTTCGGATTCGGGCCTGCGGCGGCCCGGAAGTCGGCCCGCGGGTCGGCGAAGGTGCCGAGCGAGACGATCTCGCGACGGAAGAAGAGGTCTGCGGTCCAGTCGGTGAGCACCCGGACCTTGCGGTTCGTGGTGGGCACGCGCGACAGGTGGTAGGTGCGGTGCATGAACCACGCGGGGTACCCACGGAGCTTCACGCCGTAGATCTCGGCGACGCCCTTGTAGAGGCCTAGCGACGCCACCGAACCGGCGTACTTGTGCTCGTAGGGCATGACCGGCTTGCCGCGCAGCTCACGGACGATGTTGTCGGCGAGCACCTTGGCCTGCCGCACCGCGTGCTGGGCTGACGGACCGGTGGTGGAGCCGTCGTCCTTCGACAGGTCCGGCACGGCGGCGCAGTCACCGGCGGCCCAGGCGTCCGGCACGCCCTCGACCTGCAGGAACGCGGTGCACTTGATCCGCTTCTTGTCGTCGATGGGCAGGTCGGTCGACTCGAGCATCGGGTGCGGGCGCACGCCGGCGGTCCAGACGATGGTCTCGGAGTCGAACTCCTCGCCGTTGTCGAGCACGACGTGGCCGCCCTCGAGGGACTTGACCCGCGTCTCGAGCTTGATCTCCATGCCGCGGTGGGCAAGCTGCTCGATCGTGTAGAGCCCCATGCCCCGCGAGACCTCGGGGAGGATGCGGTCGGTCGCCTCGACCATGACCCAGCGCATGTCGGAGGGGTTGAGCGACGGGTAGTAGCGGCAGGCCTCGCGCGCCATGTCCTCGAGCTCCGCGAACGCCTCGATGCCGGCATAGCCGCCACCGATGAAGCAGAAGGTCAACGCCCGCTTGCGCAGCTCCGGGTCGTCCGAGGACTCCGCGGCGTCGAGCCTGGCCAGCACGTGGTTGCGCAGGTAGATCGCCTCGGCCACGGTCTTGAAGCCGATGCCGACCTCGGCGAGCCCGGGGATGGGCAGCGTCCGCGCGATCGAGCCGGGGCAGATGACCAGGACGTCGTACTCGAGGTCCCGGGCGCGGCCCTCGATCGGGGTGATCAGTGCCCGCTTGGTGGAGTGGTCGATCTTCTCGACGCGGCCGTTCACGACCTCGCACTTGTTCAGCGTGCGTCGGAGCGGGACGACGAGGTGCCGGGGCTCGAGGCTGCCTGCCGCCGCCTCCGGCATGAACGGCTGATAGGTCATGTACGAGTTCGGGTCGACGACCGTGATGCGCCCCTCGCCCGGCTTCAGCTTCCGCTGCAGGCGCAGGGCCGTGTAAAGACCGACGTAACCGCCGCCGACGATGAGTATGCGGGGACCTGACTCGCTCATGGGTCAGGTGTTACCCCTGGTTCCCTGGCCCTCACGCGCCCCACACGGCGGGTTGCGCCACATTCGGCGGTTTAACCTTCTCGTTCACGGTCCGGGGGCGGCGGGTAACCGGTTCACCGCGAGTCGTAACACGTCGTCGGCCATCGCCGGGGTGAGCCGGCCGGTGAAGGTGTTCTGCTGGCTCGGGTGGTAGCAGCCGAGCACGAGCAGCGGCCCGGCCTGCACCG
>JAVEDQ010000006.1 GCA_030840885.1 Frankiaceae bacterium | reverse complement strand
AGATCGGGCCGGGCGCGACGCTGTTGGCGCGGATGCCCTTCGGGCCGAGCAGCTTCGCCAGCGACGCGCACATGTTGGCGATCGCGGCCTTGGTGGCGCTGTACGGCATCAGGTCCGGGACGGGGTTGTCGGAGTTGATCGACGAGCTGCCGATGATCGACGCGCCGGCCTGCATGTGCGGGATCGCGGCCTTGGTGAGGTGGAAGAACGCGGAAAGGTTCGTCGCGAGGGTGAAGTCCCATTCCTCGTCGGGGATCTCCTCGACGGTCTGGTGCGACATCTGGAAAGCGGCGTTGTTGACCAGGACGTCGACCCGGCCGAACTCCTCGACGGCCTTCGCGATGATCGCCCGGCAGTGCGCCGGGTCGCTGATGTCCCCGGGGACGAGGACGGCCTTGCGACCGGCCTTCTCGACCCAGCTCGCGGTCTCCTTCGCGTCGTCGTCCTCGTTCAGGTAGCTGATGAGGACGTCGGCACCTTCGCGGGCGTAGGCGATTGCGACGGCGCGGCCGATGCCGCTGTCGGCGCCGGTGACGACGGCCTTCTTGCCCTCCAGGCGGCCGTGGCCGACGTAGCTCTGCTCGCCGTGGTCCGGCTTCGGCGTCAGCTCGGCGGTGCTGCCGGGCGGGGTCTGCTGCTGGGCGGGCTGGGTCATGAGCTGCTCCGGGCGATCAAATCGGTTGTCCTGACCCTCGGGCCGTCCCCGAGCGGCGGGAGCGGAAACGGATGACGGCGCTGACGGCGTGCGCCGGTCGTGTCGGCGCCGGACCTCCGGGTACGCGGCGGAGGACGAGCTACCTGCGAAAGGACCCCCATGAAGATCGGTCTGAAGATCGCCACCGAAGCCTTCGGCCCGAAGGAGGTCGTGCGCCAGGCGCAGGCCGCTGAGCGCGCCGGCTTCGACTTCGTCGAGCTGAGCGACCACTACCACCCCTGGCTCGAGAGCCAGGGCCACTCGGCGTTCACGTGGTCGATGCTCGGTGCGATGGCGCAGTCCACGGACACGATCGGCCTGGTCACCGGGGTGACCTGCCCGAGCTTCCGGTACCACCCGGCGATCATCGCGCAGGCCGCGGCGACCGTGGCGCTGCTGTCGGACAACCGCTTCACGCTCGGGGTCGGGTCGGGGGAGCGGCTCAGCGAGCACATCGTCGGGACGGGCTTCCCCGGCGTGCACGAGCGGCAGCGCGTGTTCCGCGAGGCGTTGGAGATCATCAAGCTGCTCTGGCAGGGCGGCTACCAGAACTACGACGGTCGCTACCTGAAGCTCGAGGACGCGAGGGTCTTCGACCTGCCGAGCGAGCCGATCCTGATGCCGGTCGCCTCGGGCGGCGGCGATGCCTCCCGCATCGCGGCGGAGATCGGCGACGGCCTGTTCGCCACGGAGCCGAAGGCCAACATCGTCTCGGCCTACGAGAAGGCCGGCGGCACCGGCCCGCGCTACGCGGAGGTGCCGCTCGCCTGGGCGCAGGACGAGGAGACCGCCGCCCAGGCGGTGCTCGAGACCACCCGCTGGGCCCTCACCGGCTGGAAGGTCATGTCCGAGCTGCCGAACCCGGTGAACTTCGAGGCCGCCAGCGCCACGGTTCGGCTCGAGGACATCAAGGGCCAGTTCGCGTGCGGTCCCGACGCCGCGAAGCACATCGCGAACGCGCAGCAGTTCGTCGACGCCGGCTACGACCACCTCGTGCTGATGAACGCCGGGCCGTACCCCGACGGCTTCATGGACTTCTTCTCGAGCGAGCTCGACAGCCAGATCCGGGCGCTGACGCCGAGCAGTTAAAGGGCTACCCCTTCCTACGCGGTCAGGAGGTCCGACCAAGCAGCGGCGCGAAGTCGCGGACGGCGACAGCCAGCTCGTCGAGCTCCTCGGCGCGGAGTGCCTGGGGTCCGTCGACCAGCGCGGTCTCGGGGTGTGGGTGCACGTCGACGAGCAGGCCGTCCGCGCCCGCAGCGATCGCGGCTCGGGCCAGCGGTACGACGAGCTCGCGACGACCGGCGGCGTGGCTCGGGTCGATCATCACCGGCAGGTGCGAACGGGCCTGCAGCATCGGAACCGCGCTCACGTCGAGGGTGTTGCGGGTCGCGGTCTCGAAGGTGCGGATGCCGCGCTCGCACAGCACGATGTCGAGGTTGCCGCGCTGCGCGATGTACTCGGCGGCCATCAGCCATTCCTCGTAGGTGGCGGTGAGCCCGCGCTTCAGCAGCACCGGCTTGCCGACCGACCCGACGGCCTGCAGCAGGCCGAAGTTCTGCATGTTGCGGGTGCCGATCTGCAGCATGTCGGCGTGTTCGGCCACCACGTCCACGTCGTGGGCGTCGACGACCTCGGTGACGACGGGCAGGCCGACCTCGGCGCGCACGTCGGAGAGGATGTGCAGACCCCGCTCACCGAGGCCCTGGAACGCGTAGGGGCTGGTCCGCGGCTTGTAGGCGCCGCCGCGGAGCAGTCGTGCGCCTGCCGCGCGGGCCATCTGTGCGGCCGCGAGCGTCTGCTCCGGCGTCTCCACGGCGCACGGCCCGGCGATCAGCGTGAGCGTGCCCGGCCCGATGGACACCTGCATCCCGGCCGGCCCGACCTGCACGACGGTCCGGTCCGAGTGGTGCTCGCGGCTGACCAACTTGTAGGGCGACGTGACCCGGATGACCTCGGCGACGCCGGGCAGCGTCAGCGCCTCGAGCTGGGCGAGCACGGGTTCGTCGCCGATGACACCGATGATCGTTCGGGCGACGCCACGGGAGACGAAAGGAGCGCCGCCGGCGGACTCGACGGCGCGCACGACACCGTCGATGTCGCCCGAGCCGGCGTCGCTGCGCAGGACGATGACCATGGGCAGACGGTATCGGGGAGGAACGTACCGCCGAGCCCGCCGAGAAGTGCTGCTACCGGCCGACGCCAGGCACCGGCACCGCGGTGGGAAGGCTCAGGTGCGGACCGTTGCCGGTGACCCCACCCAGCACGTTGTCGACGGTCCCGCCTGCGGTGCCGGCGGCACCGCCGGCGGCACCGCCGAGGCGACCGGTCGATCCTCCCGTCGGGAGGGGAACGGGCACCGACGGGATCGAGTTGCGCGGCACCGGCCGCCCGTCGGTCGGGATCGGAAGCGTGGGCACGTCCGCCGGGCTGTTGTTGCCCGCCGAGCCGGTCGTCTTCGGGATGCCGGCGCTGCTGGCGGGGGTCGACGGCTTCGGCGACGCGCTGCCGCCGGGTGCCGCACGAACGGACGGCCCGACGGAGGGGAGCGCCAGTCCGAGGGTCGACAACAGCCGGGCGACCTGCACCGGGTTGCCCAGGGCGGTGTCGACGCGCTGCAGGTAGGCGAAGGCGCTGCCCGTGTACGACTGGAGCTGGGTGTCCGGCAGCTGCTGTACCGCGGCGGCGAGGCCACGGGCCTGGCTGTCGGTGAAGCGGATCAGGGTCGCCCGCAGCGCGGCGACGTCACCCTGCCCGGCGCCCAGTTGCTGGAGCAGCGTCGTCGTCCCGTCGCTCGTGTTGCTGGCCCAATCAGCGAGGAGCTGCTCGAGTCGCTTGTCGAGGTCGGCCGAGAGCGGGGCGTCGCCGTTCTTGCGCAGCAGCGCTCGGAACTCGTTCAGCCGGGCGGCGGCAAAGCCGAGCTGCGCCCGGGCCGTGTCGGCACGGCCACCAGCGAACTGTTGCTGGATGATCTCGATCTGCCGCTTCACGCCGTAGAGCGGGTCGCCCGGCAGGGACAGCGACGCACCGGCCGCGATCCCGGTGATCGCGACGCCCGTCGCAGCGACGAAAGCCACGAAGGGCATCCAGACCGAGGACGCTGAAGTGGCAACCGTCGACGTGACCGCGGAGCCCGCAGCGGCTGAGCTCGTCGCGGCCGAACTCACGGCGCTGGTGGTGCCGGCGGTGCCGGTCGCACTAGAGCTACTAGCGGCACTGGCGGCACCGGCGGCGGTCGGCGCTGCCGTGGTCGGCAGCGCGGTGCCCGCCTGCGACATCAACTGGTCGCGGAGCGCGGCCGTGAAGGCCGGTTGCGGCTGCGGGACCGACGAGAGCCGCTGCGCGAGGTTGCCGAGCGTCCCGAGCTGGTCCGACCCTGCCTCGGCCGAGCCGTCGAGCAGGGCCGCGAACGCCTCGGCCTGCTTCGAAGCGAAGAGCAGCGGCACGCGGACCTCCTTCGGCTACCAGCTCGGCTGTCGCCGCATGGGTGTGTGGTACCAGCGTAACGATCGAGAGTTCCCATGATGACGGCTGGGCCTGGTACTTCCCATGGCTCGAACGGCTCAGAGCGCGCCGTGAGCGCACTCAGCGGGCCGAATCACGCAGCCGCTGCAGCGCTCGGACGTCGATGCCGTGCTGCCGCTCGCCGCCGGGCGTCTCCACGACCACCGGCACTCCCCGCATGG
>JAVEDQ010000568.1 GCA_030840885.1 Frankiaceae bacterium | reverse complement strand
TGCACCAGGTCCAGCTCGTGCGGCAATGGGCAGACGACGTGGTGTTCTTCACGAACCGGACTGCTCTGACGAAAGACCAGCACGAGCAGCTCGTCGCCCGTGCCATCCGCATCGTCTACGGCGAGATCACCGGCCTGGACGTGGCGGATGACCGGCTGTGCGGTGTCGTCGTCGACGGCGTCGGCCCGGTCCGGTGCGACGCGGTCTTCGTCGCCCCACACTTCGTGCCGAGCAACGGTCTGCTGGTCCAGCTCGGATGCCAGGCTGACGACGACGGCTGGATCATCGTCGACAAGAGCGGCCTTACGAGCGCGCCCGGCGTGTGGGCGGCTGGCAACGTCGTCAACCCGCGCGCCCAGGTCATCACCGCCGCCGGCGAAGGCTCGGCCGCCGCCATCGCCATCAACAACGACCTCGTCGAACAGGACATCGCCGACGCCGTTGCCGAACTCCGCCGCGCTGCCCCGCAACAGGGCATACCTCCTACGGCACCGCTCTCGGCGCTCTTGGTGCGGTGAACGCGCTGGCGTCCACGCGCTTGTTCGCGACGTCGCGGGCCAGCTCGGTCAGCTTCCGGTTGCTGTTGCGGGCGTGGTCGCGCAGATAGACGAAAGCGTCGTCGACAGAGACGTTGAGGTATTCGGCGAGGACGCCCTTGGCCTGCTCTATGGCGATACGGCTCTGCAACGCCGTGCGGAGCTGCGCGGAGATCGCGTTCCCCTCGCCGATGGTGCGTCGCTGCAGGAGGCCGGTGACGGCGACTTTGGCCATCGCCTGAGCGATCTCGAGGTCGGCCTCGGCGAAGTGCTCGTCCGGGGCGCGGAAGAGGTTCAACGCCCCGATCGTGACGTCGCGGAGCTGCAGCGGCACGGCGCACATGTGGCGGAAGCCGAGCTCCGCGGCGTAGGCGGCGAAGTTGGGCCAGAGCCGTTCACCCTCTGCGACCGTCGCGGCCACCGTTTGATGGGTGCGGTAGGCGTCGAGGCACGGCCCCTGCTTGCTCTGCAGCTCGAACACCTCGAGGACGCGCATCCGTTCCTCGGACGATGCGAGCAGCCGCAGCCCACCCCGGCTGTCGGCGAGCATCACCCCGGCGGTCTCCGCGCCGACCAGCTGAACCACATCGGTGCACAGCTCGTGCAGGAACTCCACGATGTCGAAGTCGTCGATCAGCGTGTCGGCCAGGCGAACGAACACTCGAGCGAGCGCACGGTCACGGTCCTGCATGGCGCCCTCCCGAGCTCAGTTCGGGTTCCGCCCGCCTGCCACGGTACGACCTCACCGGGGATCAGTCACGAAACCGCATCCGTCGGTCGACCACGTCGACCGCGACCTCGTAGATTGACCGGGACGACCGGAAGGCCGCCCCGCGCAGCGTGGCGAGCGCGTCCGTGACCGTGACGTCGAGCTGAGCCGAGACCATCCCGGCGGCCTGATGCACCACCATGCGGTCCTGCCCGGCGAGGTCGAGCAGCTTTGCCAGCTCGGAACCCTCGGACGCCCCCTGCAGCATCAACACCGCGTCGGTCACGATGTCGGCGGCGGTGAGGGCGTCGGCCAAGTGATCGTCGCTGAGCATCCCCGGCTCCTCCCGCGACAGGTCCAGAACGCCGACGGGTGCCGACCCGACCTGCAGCGGGAGGGAGAACTCGGCCATCACCCCGAGCCCGGCCGCCTGGGTCGAGAACATCGGCCAACGGCCTCCGCGGTTCACGAGGTCCACCGCGTACGTGGGCGAACCGGCCAGGAAGGCGTCGAGGCAAGGGCCCTCCCCCAGGGTGAACTGGAGTTCGGCGACCTCGTCGGCGTTCCGGCCGGCGACGGCGAGCACCTCTACCGCCGGCGGTCGTCCCATGAGCGTCACGGCACACCCCGAAGCTGCCAGATACTCGACCGCGAAGTGACAGATGCCGAGCGCCACCTCATCGGGCCGCACGACCGTGTTGGGACCACCGATAGCAGTGAGGATGCGACTCCTGCGCTCCTGATCACCCATGGGACCTCCACCCCGGGGACACCTTCGGTCCGTCGATTCTCACACGGATCTAGGCTTTCGAAGCTTGGCGAGCGCCTCCTGGAGGATCGCCTCACCGGCTTCCTCGTCGCGGCGCTCGCGCACGTAGGCCAGGTGGGACTTGAACGGGAGCACGCGACCCTTCGGAGGCGGGTTGTCCTCGTCACGACCGGCCGGGAGGCCGCAGTGGGGGCACTCCCAGGTGAGGGGAACCTCGGCGGCGGACGCGAACCACGGTGAGTTGTGGTGGTGGTGGGCGCACCAGAAGGAGACGCGCTTCTGCGGTTCGGCCACCTCTCGCACGGGTTCACCAGCCGGACCGGCACCTGCTCGACTGCCACGCAGCGGATTACGACCGGCCATGACGGTCACCCTCCATCTCGACGAGGTGTGCCGCTGACAGCCCGCTCCAACGGAGCCAGGTCACCGTCCCCAGGGTCATGCGTCGTCGGCAACTCGGGCAGGAGGCCGACATCAGCAAGCTTCCTTTGGGCCAGCGATTGAAGGCGTCGGTCGGCGTCGGTGCGCCGCAGTAGATGCACGGCAACGTCGCCGCGACGGAAGTCGGCGTTCGGTCGTTTCAAGTCAGGGGATCGAACATCAAATGCCGCCAGCCTTCGGGAGGATTCACGAGCGGCGAGGGAGCAGGGTCCGGACAGGTCCAGGCGCGCAGTAAGCACATCATCGCACGGCCGGTCAACCCCGAGCACGGCTAGCTTTCGGTCCGCGTCTCTCGGTTGCTGTTGGCCTGCTCCCTGTCGCGGCTCGCCTGTTCCCGGTCCTTGCCGGCCTCGATGCGATCTGTCTCCGCCTGCGTCCGGTCCACCGCTGACGACGAACGGTCCTCGCCGGCCTCGTCCCGGCGCCGCTCCGCCTGAAGTCGTGCAGCCGCGAGATCGGCGCGCGTTCCCGCGGCATGATCCCGGTCGCGGCCGCTCAGCACCCGATCGACCGCTGCCTGGCCGCGGTCGGCCTCCGCGCCCCCGTCGACCACGCCCTCCTCGGCCTCCCGAGTTTCGGCGGCGATGTCTCGCGCCTCGGCGCTCCGGTCCCGTGTCTCCGCACGCCGGTCGGCGCGGTCGGCGGCGTCCATCAACGTCTGAACGTCCACCTCGTGCTGCGTCCAGATACCGTCGCGCATGTCCGCGGACGCATCACGACGATCGGCGGCCCGGTCCCGCTGCTCGGCCGTCGCATCCCGCGCGTCGCCGACCCGGTCGCGTTCGTCCGCGTCCCGCTCGCGCGCGGTGAGCGCATCCTCCCAGTCGCCCTGAGCGAAGCCGTCCACGTACACCTCCCGATCACCACCCCGAGGGGCAG
>JAVEDQ010000560.1 GCA_030840885.1 Frankiaceae bacterium | reverse complement strand
TCGAGTCGACGTCGTCGAGGCTCTGCCCGACGACGAACGTCCGCCCGTTGGGCAGGGCCTGGGCCTGCACCCGCCAGCCGGAACCCTGGTCGGTCGAGTCCACGGTGAACGGCTGTCCCTGCCGGATGAGGGTGTCGGTGTAGGTGAGCTGCGGCAGCTGCGGCCCCGACGAATACTTGCCGTACGGCACCCGGAGGCTGAACGAGGTGAGCGGCCGGCCGTCGCCGGCGAAGATGCCGAGGTATGACGAGGGCCCCAGCTGCGGTGGTCCACCGCCGGCGCCGGCGCTCGGGCCCCCGCCTCCGAGGGCGCTGATGCCGTTGACCGACGCCTGCAGCTGCGAGTCGATGCGGTCGATCAGCTGGCCGCGCAGCAGGGTGGTGGCCGCGGCAGCCGTGATGAACAGGGCCAGCACCACCAGGGCGAGCACGACGGCCACCAGCTGGATCCGCAGCGGCAGGCCGCGCCAGAAGCGACGCAGCGCCGACGCGCCGGACGGTGGGGACGCGGGCGGCGGCGGGGGCGAGGACCGCCATCCGGAGGCCGGCTGGCCGGGGTCGAGCTGGACCACCCTCAGTCCCGCGGCAGACGCATCACGTAGCCGACGCCCCGCAGGGTGTGGATGAGCCGCGTCGGCCCGGTGTCGACCTTCTTCCGCAGGTAGGAGACGTAGCTCTCGACCACGCCGGCCTCACCGCCGAAGTCGTAGTGCCACACGTGGTCGAGGATCTGCGCCTTGGACAGCACGCGACCGGCGTTCTGCATCAGGTAGCGCAGCAGCTTGAACTCCGTCGGCGACAGCGCGACGAGCTCGCCGTCCTTCCAGACCTCGTGGCTGTCGTCGTCGAGCTCGATGTCGGCGAACGTCAGCTTGCCGTCGTTGCCGCTCTCGGTGGGCTTGCCGCCGCTGGTGCGCCGCAGCACGGCGCGGATGCGGGCCAGCACCTCCTCGAGGCTGAACGGCTTGGTGACGTAGTCGTCGCCGCCGAGGGTCAGGCCGGTGATCTTGTCCTCGGTCGCGTCGCGTGCAGTGAGGAACACGATCGGCACGCGGAGCCCCTCACCGCGCAGCCGCCGCACGACGGCGAAGCCGTCCATGTCCGGCATCATCACGTCGAGCACGATCAGGTCGGGTCGGAAGCGGCGGGCCTCGCTGACCGCGGCCAGCCCGCTCGTCGCGGTGGCGACGTCGAAGCCGGCGTAGCGCAGGCTCACCGAGAGCAGCTCGACGATGTTCGGTTCGTCGTCGACGACGAGCAGCTTCGCCTCGGACGTCGCACCGCCGCGCCGCGCCGTGGCGGCGCCGGTCGGGTGGGTCATCGGTCTTCCCTTCGGTTCAAGCGGTCCAGCTCAGTCTGAGCTGGGCAGCTCAGTTGGAGCTGTCCAGCGTGACCTGCGCGGTGCGACGCTCGCCGTTGCGGGCGTAGACGACGGCAATGGTGTCACCGGGCTTGTGGGAACGCACGGCCGCGACCAGCGCGTCGGCGTCGGCGATCGGGTTGCCGTCGACCTCGGTGACGACGTCGCCGGTCTGCAGGCCGGCCTTCGCGGCACCGCCGTTCGGCGTGAGTTCACCGACCTGCGCTCCGCCGCTCGTCGCGTCACTCACCGAGATGCCGAGCTGGGCGTGCGACGGCTTCTGCCCGTTGATCAGCTGATCGGCGATGGTCCTGGCCTGGTCGATCGGGATCGAGAAGCCGACGCCGATGTTGCCGCTCTGGGTGCCGGCACCGCCCGAGGACCCGAGCGAGGCGATGGCGGTGTTGATGCCGACGACGCGACCCGAGTCGTCGACCAACGGTCCACCCGAGTTTCCGGGGTTGATGGCCGCGTCGGTCTGGATGGCGTCGGTGACGACTGCCGTCGGCGCGGGCGGGGCGCCGCCTGAGCTCTCGCCGCCGAGGTCGACGGTGCGGTGCAATGCGGAGACGATGCCGGAGCTGACCGAACCCTCGAGACCGAGGGGGCTGCCGAGGGCGAGCACGGTGTCGCCGACGTGCAGATCGGCCGAGGAGCCGATGGCGGCGGGGACCAGCCCGCTGACCCCGTCGGCCTTGATCACCGCGAGGTCGTTGGACGGGTCACGTCCGACGATGGAGGCCGACGCCGTCTTGCCGTCGGAGAACCGGACCGCGATCGATCCACCGTTCGCGGCGACCGCGGCGACGTGGTTGTTGGTGAGGATGTGGCCGTCGGAGCGCAGGATGACCCCGGACCCCTCGCCCGACGCGCCACCGCCCGAGACCTTGATGGACACGACGCTGGGCTGCACGGCGGCCGCGACCCGGGCCAGCGGCTGGGTCGGCTGCGTGGTGGCGGTGTTCGGCGGGACCGGGGCACTGGTCACCGTCGTCGGGCCGTCGCCGGACTCGAGCGACGCTCCGGTCACCCCGCCGCCGACCGCCACCGCGACGAGCACGAGCCCGGCCAGCTGGCGGTTGCGCCAGGTCGACGAGCGCCGCGGCGCCGGCACCGGCGCGAAGGCCAGCGGGGCGGTGTGGTCGGCGCCGTAGCCGCTGTTGCCGTGGATGGGCGCCGGACCGACCGTGGGGCCGCCGTACGGGCCGTAGGTCGGGCCGCCGCCGAACGACGGACGCGGTGCGTACGCCGGCGGCGGGTTGGGTGGGGTGGCCGACTGTCCCGGGCTCGACTGTCCCGGGCTCGACTGTCCCGGGCTCGAAGGGGGCATCCACCAGGCGTCGTCCCCGGTACCGCGACGGGGGGCATCCGTGTCGTTCATGGTTCGAGAGTCGGTCCTGAGCCTGGCAATAAGCTGGGAGCCCGCTGACAGCAGACTGCGGGTCCTGTTAGGACGCTGGGTCTCGCCACCGGGGCGCGTCGGCGCCATAGGGCCTCGCGGGGAACGGGTAGTCCCGCGTCACCCCGTCGAGGGTGAACGGCGGCCGGACCGTGGTGACCTCGCCGTCGGTCCGGACGTAGAGCGCCGGGTCGTAGCCGGTGTCCTGCGGACTGGGCAGGCCCGCTCCGGAGACCCCCAGCCGTATCAGCTCCGCGGCCGCGGCGGCCAACGAGAGCCGTAGCCGTACACCGCCCCGCGCGGGACGCGCCGCCAGACCTCGCAACGCTGCCGCCGCCGCGCGGTAGCCCGTCGCGTGGTCGAGTACCTGCGCCGGCAGCGCACCGGGTGCCCCGTCGGGAGCGGCGCACCGTTCCGCGATTCCGCAGGCCGCCTGGACGATGCTGTCGAAGCCCCGGCGCTCGGCCCACGGCCCCGTCCAGCCCCACGCCGAGAGTTCGACCACGACGAGGTGTGGAGCGTCGGTCAGCAGGTCGTCGGCACCCAACCCGAGGCTGGCCAGGGCACCGGGGCGGTAACCGAGCAGTACGACGTCGGCGTCCGCAGCCAGCGCACGCATCCGCTCGGCCCCGGTCGGGTCGCGCAGGTCGAGCCGGCTGCTGTACTTCCCCGCATCCATGTCGACGTGCTGCGCCGCGATCTCCGGCCGGTCCGGCGGGTCGATGCGCAGGACCTCGGCGCCCCACAGGGCGAGGCATCGCCCAGCGACCGGGCCGGCGAGGACGCGGGTGAGGTCCAGGACCCGAAGCGCGGACGCAGGAGCCCCGACCGGAGGCACGATCCCGGGCAGGGCTGTTCGACCGGCCCCGGTGGCCAGCCGGTCGACTAGCGGGGCAGCCGCTGCGGCCGCTCCTTCCGCCGAGTGCCGCCAGGCGTCGGACGAGCGCACTGCGGCCGCCACCCCGCCGGCTGCCACGACGGCCGCCTCGACATCCGCTGCCGCACGTTCCGCCACGGCCTCGCGTACCGCGGCGACCCCGTCCGCTCCACCGAGCGCGCGCGAGATCGCCGCGGCGTGGTGCGGGTAGTTGCCGTGCAGCCGCACCCAGCCGTCGCGGGCGGCGAAGAACCCCGACAGCGGTGCCCAGGCCACCGGTCGTTCCCCGGCGATCCGGAGGTGCCGCTCGGAGGACACCGCCGCGGCGACCGCGCGGGTGTCGACGCCGATCACCGGGAGCGGACGGCCCCGCGCTTCCCCGAGTTCGGCGGCCGCGCGGGCGCAGTCCTCGACGGCCTCCACCGCGAGGGCGGTGACGGCGAACGGCGACGGCAGCACCTCGGGAGGTCCGGTGCGCGCTACGGACGACACCCCGGACAGTCTGTCAGCGGAACAGCCTCGCCCGCGTGGCCGCGCGCCCAGCGGATAGGGAGGGGCAGACGGGGTGGAACTCCTCCTCGCCCGCCGACGAGAACGAGGACGGTCCCCATGCAGGAGGTACGAGGCGTCATCGCCCGGGGCAAGGGCCAGCCGGTCGAGGTGGCGACCATCCGGGTGCCCGACCCCGGGCCGGGTGAAGCGGTCGTCGCGGTGCAGGCCTGCGGGGTCTGCCACACCGACCTGCACTACCGCGAGGGCGGCATCAACGACGAGTTCCCGTTCCTGCTCGGCCACGAGGCGGCCGGCGTCGTCGAATCGGTCGGCCCAGGTGTCGACGAGGTGGCCGCCGGTGACTTCGTCGTGCTGAACTGGCGCGCGGTCTGCGGCAACTGCCGGGCCTGTCGTCGCGGCCGTCACCAGTACTGCTTCTCGACCTTCAACGCCGAGCAGCCGATGACGCTGACCGACGGGACGCCGCTGTCCCCCGCCCTCGGGATCGGTGCCTTCGCGGACAAGACGCTGGTCGCCGCCGGCCAGTGCACCAAGGTCGACCCGGCCGCACGGCCCGCGGTCGCGGGGCTGCTCGGCTGCGGCGTGATGGCCGGGCTGGGCGCCGCCCTCAACACCGGCCAGGTCGGGCGGGGTGACACCGTGGCCGTGATCGGCTGCGGCGGGGTCGGTGACGCCGCCGTGCTGGGGGCCAGCCTGGCCGGCGCGGCCATCAACACCGGCAACGTCGGCCGCGGTGACAGCGTCGCCGTCATCGGGTGCGGGGGTGTCGGAGCGGCGGCCGTTGCCGGGGCCCGGCTCGCCGGCGCCCGCACGATCATCGCGATCGACGTCGACGACCGGAAGCT
>JAVEDQ010000556.1 GCA_030840885.1 Frankiaceae bacterium | reverse complement strand
CGGCGCTTCGCCGTTCGCGCGGCGCGCTGGTTCCCCCGGCGGAACTCGGCATCTGAGCGAGTCGGGCGGCACGAAAGGTCATTTGCTCCTCGCTCTCGGTGCCCAGTAGGTGTGCATCGGCGGCTACGCCGTAGAGCTGTGCAATGATGTCGCGCTGCCGATAACGGTCGATGTCGGTCATCTGTCGCTCCTGTTTCTGAAATTCTAATTCAATTCGCCGGGGAAATTTCGTTGCTGGTCGGCTTGGGCGGTGGGTGAGAACTCAGAGGTTCTGGAGCCCCAGGCCCCGCTCGTCGAGCTTCCGGCGCAGCTGCTCGAGTGCCCGGGCGCGCGTCGGGCCGATACTGCCGATCGGCATGGAGCAGGTGTCGCGGATCTCGCCGTAGCCGCGGGCGTCGTCGCGGAACATCGTCCGGAGCAGCAGGCGCTGCCGGGCGGGAAGCTCGTCGACGACCGCCCAGATGATCTGCGCGGTGTCCCGCTGCGTGACTTCGGTCTCCGGGCCCGGCGAGTGGTCCGCCAACTGGGCCGGAACTTGCTCCAGCTCCACGGTGTGCCGGGCACCCTTCCGAAGCTGCGAGGCTTCCCGGCTCGCGGTCACGGCGAGCCAGGCCCCGAGACGCTCCGCGTTCCGGATCGACTGAAGGTTCTTGAACAACTTGATCCAGGTCAGCTGGGCGACGTCGAGGACGTCGGCCTCGTTCAGCCCGAAGGAGCGGGCAACCGAACGCACCAGTGGCTCGAATCGAGTGATCAACTGCTTCCAGGCGAGTGCCTCGCCGGAACTTGCCAGCTGCAGCAGCTCTCCGTTGTCGAGCTCCTGCAGGGACGAGAGGTGGTGGACCGGCTCACGCAGCATGGTGGAAGTTCTCGCTTTCTCGCTGTTCGTCGGATGGGTGGAGATGGGGAAGTGGATTTCCCGGCTGCCCGGAGAGCCCGTAGGCCGTGCCCGGGCAATGCGGAGGCGGCAAAGCGCGGACCACCGTCAAGGCCCAGCGCATCCGGGGGACCGCCGTCTCCGGGTGGTCGCCGTACTCGCGGGCGACCTGCGCTGCGCAGTTCCGGCAGCTACCGAGGCGGCGGACCGTCGCACAGATCGCCGCCTTGACCTCGGCGGGGCTCGCGTTCTCCCCGGTCGGCAAGCCGCTGGAGAACAGGGCTTCTGCCCGGGCTGCCGTGAGGATGTCCGGGGTGTTGTCGGCTCGACGATGCGGGACCGGCTGAACTGCGGTCATGACCTGCATGCCGCCTCCCTTCCGCCAGAAGCGGTCCGCTTGTCCGGGCCGCTGATTTCGATGGCAGGAGCATCCGCAAGTCCCGGAGGCCGGACAGTCAGCGCGCTGACGCTGGCAACGTTCCGGAGCTGACACTCCTGCGGCGCACGAGCGGGGCACTATGCCCCCGTGGAACTTCAGGTCTTGGCGGGTCTGCCGGAAAGCACGCGGCAGCGGCTTCTGCAACGGGCGCGCCGGCGCCGGTTGGGTCGCGGCGAAGTGATCTTTCACGAGGGCGACGAAGCAAACGCGATGCACGTGCTCCTGGCCGGCCACGCGACTGTTCGCACGACGACCCCGCACGGCGACTCCGTGATCGTCACGATGCTCGGACCAGGCTCGGTCTTCGGAGAGCTGGCCCTCCTGTCCGACGAGGCACTTCGCACCGCCACGGTGACGGCGGTCGAAGCTGTGGACACGCTGACCTTCCTGCGACGTGACCTGGACGAGCTGCGCCAGACCGATCCCGAGATGGACCGGTTCCTGCTCGACACGTTGGTGAACTACGTCCGAAGGCAGGACGCCCGGCTGATCGAGGCGCTCTACGTGCCGGTGGAGAAGCGGGTCCTCCGGCGGCTGCTGGCCCTGGCCCGCCTCTATGGAGGCCCGGCGGTCGGCACCGTGGTGCCGCTGACGCAGGAGATGTTGGCCGGCATGGCCGGCAGCACCCGGCCGACGACGAACCAGGTGCTTCGCGCAGCCGAGCAAGCGGGCCTGCTCCGGCTCGCCCGTGGCTCGATCCGTATCTGCGATCCGGCGGGGCTCGTTCGACGAAGCCGCTGACAACAGGCCGGCCTGCAGCGCATTCCCGGTATCAGCGAGTCCGGTCCACCTCCTCTTCACAACGCACAGGAAGCCGGCCGGAGCCCGGCTGGCGATTGAACCGGAGGCCCGATGACGACCGCGTTCGTTCCGGAACAGTTCGACCCGGAGAATCCCGCGCCAAGGAAACCCAAGCTGCATTCAGTGCCGTTGGTCCCGGCGACCGACGAGCAGGCGTCGACGGCGCCGACCGATCTGCGGACCGCCACCCGGCTGCTGCGTGAGGCCCGGGCGGCGGCTGTCGACGGCCCCGGGCCGATTGCGACCGAGCGTCTGCATCAGCGAGGTAAGTCGACCGGTCGCGAGCGCATCGAAGCGCTGGTGGACGACGGCTCCTTCACCGAACTGGACCTGTTCGCCCGACACCGCGCCACCGGCTTCGGGCTGGAGCATCGGCGTCCGGCCACGGACGGCGTCATCACCGGCTTCGGCACCATCGACGGGCGGCGGGTGGCAGTGTTCGCCCACGATGCGCGGATCTTCGGCGGCGCGTTGGGCGAGATGTTCGCGTCCAAGATCCACAAGCTCATGGACCTGGCCGAGTCGACGGGTGTACCGATCGTCGGGCTGAACGACGGTGGAGGCGCACGGATCCAGGAGGGCGTCTCCGCCCTCGCCGGTTTCGGTGGCATCTTCGCCCGCAACGTACGGATCTCCGGGGTGATCCCGCAGATCAGCGTTGTTCTTGGCGCCTGTGCCGGCGGTGCGGTCTACTCCCCGGCCCTGACCGACTTCGTCTTCATGACCCGCGAGAACTCCGCCATGTTCATCACCGGCCCCGACGTGGTCGCGGCGGTGACCGGCGAGCGAGTGACGCAGGACGAACTGGGCGGAGCAGCTGTTCACGCGGCCCGGACCGGGGTGGCGTCGTTCGTCTCGTCGGACGAGCAGAGCGCGTTGGACGACGTGCGGTACCTGCTGTCGTTCCTGCCTTCGAACAACGAGACGCCGCCGCCGGTGGAGCCGTCCGACGACCCGTCGGACCGGACGAGCGAGCGCCTGCTCGACCTCGTCCCGATGGATCCCCGCCGCAGCTACGACGTGCGGCACGTCATCGAAGAAGTGGTCGACGACGGCGAGCTCCTGGAGGTGCAAAGCGATTTTGCACCGAACATCGTCTGCGCCCTCGCCCGCCTGGACGGACACTCGGTGGGCATCGTCGCGAACCAGCCCGCCGTGCTCGCGGGCGTCCTCGACATCAATTCCTCCGAAAAGGCTGCCCGCTTCGTGCGGACGTGTGACGCCTTTGGCATCCCGTTGGTGACGCTCGTGGACGTGCCCGGCTTCCTGCCCGGTCCTGGTCAGGAGCACGACGGCATCATCCGGCGTGGGGCGAAGCTCCTCTACGCGTACTGCGAAGCCACGGTGCCGCGGGTCCAGGTCGTGCTGCGTAAGGCGTACGGGGGCGCCTACATCGTCATGGACTCGAAGTCGATCGGCTGCGACATCTCCCTGGCCTGGCCGTCGAACGAGATCGCGGTGATGGGGGCAGAGGGCGCCGCCAACATCGTCTTCAAGCGCGAGATCGCCGCGGCCAACGATCCCGCTCGCCGTCGGTCGGAGCTGGTTGCCCAATACGCCGAGGAACTGATGCACCCGTACGCCGCGGCTGAACGGGGACTCGTCGACGACGTCATCGACCCTGCCGAGACGCGACCGGCGCTGATCCGCGCGCTCGACCTGCTGCGTACGAAGCGTGCCGTACTGCCGCAGCGCAGGCACGGGAACGTGCCGCTGTGAGCGGACCGGGTCGAGACGCGTCCCCGCCGGCGGGTGCCGGTTCGGGGAGCTTGCTGACGGTGCAGCGAGGAAACCCGACGGAAGAAGAACTGGCGGCGCTGGTCGTCGCGCTGCTCTCCCGCGCCGCCGCGCCGGGACCGAGCGACACTTCCAGTCCGAGGCGCCGGCGGACCTGGCACCGACCGGCGCATCGTCCGGCATCGGCCTGGGCTCGCCGTGAGCGCAGCTGGAGCGGCTA
>JAVEDQ010000539.1 GCA_030840885.1 Frankiaceae bacterium | reverse complement strand
GCCGACGCGAGCTCACGGGTGTAGCCGACGAACCACGCGCTGACGAAGCTGTCTGTCGTGCCCGTCTTGCCCGCGGCCACCTGACCGATGGAGGCGTTCGGGTTACCGGTGCCCTGGGTGATGACGCCTTCCAGCACGCCCGTCACCTGATCAGCGACCCGCGCGTCCATGACCTGGCTGCAGGACTGCTTGTTGCTCACCGGCATCGGCTTGCCGTTGCCGTCCGCGGCGGAGACGATGAAGTTCGGGTCGCACCGCTTGCCGGACGCGGCCAGTGTCGCGTAGGCGGTCGCCATGTCCAGCGGGCTGACGGGGAAGCCGCCGAGGGTCAGCGAGCCCGACGTCGGACCGACGCCCTTCAGCCGGTCCTTGGGAATGCCCAACTTGGTCGCGGTGTCGACCACGGCGGGCACGCCGACCTTCTCCTCGAGCTGGATGTAGAAGGTGTTGACCGACTTCCAGGTGGCCTCGGGGATGGAGTAGGTGCCGACCTCGTCGGGCTCGGCGTTGCTGAAGCCGTCGCTGCAGGTGGAGCCGGACGTGTTGTCCCGGGCGCTTTGGCTGATGTTGTAGACCGGCGAGACGTAGCAGGCCGGCGAGAAGAACGATGTCGACATCGGCAGGCCCTTCTCGAGGGCGGTGGCCAGCGTGAAGGTCTTGAACGTCGAGCCGGGCTGCAGGTACGGCAGCGTCGGCAGCGGCAGGGTGGTCTCCCCGGGCCCGGTGCCGTACTTGCGGTTGACCGCCATGGCCAGCACCTCGCCGGTGCCCGGGCGCATGACCACCTGGCTGACGCCGACATCCTCGGAGTCGGACGCCGCCCGGTCCACCGCATTCTGCGCCGCGGTCTGGACGGTCGGGGCCAGCGTCGTCTTGATGGTCAGACCACCCGCGTTGAGCCGGCGGTCGCGCGCCTCCGGGGTCGACCCGAGTGCCGGGTCGTTCCGGAGGTTGTTGCGTACGTAGTCGCAGTAGAAGGGCGCGATCGACTGGACACAGGCGTCGCCCTGCGCCGGTGGCGCGAGCGGGTTCAGGCCGAGCCCGGAGCTTCGGGCGGACTGGCCCTGCGCCGGCGTGAGGTGGCCGAGCTCCTGCATCCGGTCGAGGACCTGGTTGCGGCGGGCCTTGGCGTCGACGGGGTTCTTGAGCGGGTCGTACTGGGTGGGGCTCCGGACGAGGCCGGCGAGCATCGCAGCCTGAGCGACGTTCAGCCGCTCGACCGGCACGTTGAAGTAGCGCTTGGCCGCGGCCCCGATGCCGTAGGCGCCGTTCCCGAAGTAGGCGAGGTTCAGATAGCCCTCGAGGATCTGCGGCTTGGTCAACTGAGCGTCGACGGCGAGTGCGAGGCGAGCTTCGCGGAGCTTGCGACCGATGTTCTGGGCGCGCGCGTCCTGCTGCTCGCTGCTGGTGGCCGCCGAATTGAGCAGCACGTTCTTCACGTACTGCTGCGTGATGGTCGATCCGCCCTCTTGGACGCCCCCAGCCTGGCTGTTGCGCAGCGCCGCCCGGGCGAGGCCCTTGGTGTCGACGCCGTTGTGCGTGTAGAAGCGCGAGTCCTCGATGTCGATGATCGCGGTCTGCATGGCCTGGGGGATCTGCGCGATGGTGACAGGAACGCGGTTCTCGGGGTCGTGAAGCACGGCCAGCACGCTGCCGTCGGCGTTGAGCAGCCGCGTGTCCCGACCGAGCACCGGCGCGGACAGCTCCGCGGGCAGCTCGTTGAAGTAGTCGGCAGAGCTCTTCGCGACCAGCCCGGTGCCGAGGACGAGCGGCACTGCGAAGGCGGCGCCCAGCAGACCGGTCGCCACCAGCACGACCAGCAGGATCGGCAGCTTGCGCACCTTGGTGGCACCCGCCGGACGCGCCGGTTCGCCGGCGGCTCCCCGCTCGGAGTGGCGGACATCGGTCGGAGCGGTCATGCCCGGAGGTACCTCCCTGTTCGGCGCCGGTCACCGCGACATCGACGGGCCGGCATAGGACCGGCCCGAGCGAAGGAGGTGGACGCTCGTCCACGGTAACCGGACCCTCGGACAAGCCCCGTCAACCGCAGCCGGGGCCACACCTTTTCGACGGCGCTTTCACCCCGGGGGCAGTCCAGGCGTCCGGGTCAGCCCTGGGAGTCGATGACGTGGTAGCCCTCGGCGAGGCGCCCCGGCTCGAAGCCGGCCAGCTGCGCCTGCGCTCCCATCCACGTGCTCAGGAACTTCTCGAGGTCCTCCATGTGCGCGGTCTGGCTCTCGTGCGCCCGCAGCGCGGCGACCTTGCGGTCCAGCTTGTCGGTCACGTCGACGTAGCGGTTCAGAAGCTCGGCCGGGCCGGCCACCATCCACACCTCCGCCACCGTCCAGGGCTCGAGGCCCTCGTCGGCCAACAGCTCGGGGTGGGCGAAGGGGTTGCGGGCGTCGGGGTACACGGCGCGAAGCGTCGCCTCACCGGCCAGCAGGTGATCGGGATGGGAGGCGTAGATCCGCTGCCAGTTCCGCTCGGGCGACTGGGTGATGACGCGCTGCGGCCGCACCTGGCGGATGACCCGTGAAATGTCGCGGCGCAGCGCGATCGACACCTCGAGCCGCCCGTCCGGGTAACCGAGGAAGTGGACGTCGGTGACGCCGACCTCCGCGGCCGCCGCCCGCTGTTCCGCCTGCCGGATGCGCGGGATCTCCGAGCGCGGGACGGCGGGGTCGAAACCGCCCGCGTCGCCGTCGGTCAGACAGCAGTACGACACGGCGATGCCGGCCTCCACCCAGGTGGCGACCGTGCCCGAGGACGCGAAATCGGCGTCGTCGGGATGTGCGACGACGACGAGGACACGCTCGACCTCGGAGTTGGGGAGTGCCATTCCGCGACAGTATCGGCGGCGCCCGGCACGGCCTGGGGACAACCGCGTGGCGGGGCACCGAGCAGGGCGCTCGAACGTACGATCGAGACCTCATGAGCGTCGCTGCCTCTCTCGCCGCACCCGGCCGGGCCACCCTCGGGCGGGCCGAGGCCCTGCTCGACGACCTGAACCCGCAGCAGCGGGCGGCGGTCGTCCACGACGGGGGTCCCCTGCTCGTCGTGGCCGGTGCCGGCTCGGGCAAGACGCGGGTGCTGACCCGCCGCATCGCCTACCTGCTGGCCGCCCGCGGCGTCTCACCCGGCGAGGTGCTGGCCATCACCTTCACCAACAAGGCCGCCGGTGAGATGAAGGAGCGCGTCGAGGCGCTCGTCGGCGGCCGGGCCCGAGCGATGTGGGTGAGCACCTTCCACTCCGCCTGCGTGCGCATCCTGCGCCGGGAGATCAAGCGGCTGGGCTTCAACACCAACTTCACGATCTACGACGCAGGGGACGCGCAGCGGCTGATGACGCTCGTCGCGCGTTCGCTCGACCTCGACCCCAAGCGCTACCCGCCGCGGGCCCTGATGGCGCAGATCAGCAACCTCAAGAACGAGCTCGTCGACTGGGAGACGGCACGCTCGACGGCCACCGACGGCCAGTCCCGCGAGCTCGCCGAGGTCTACGCCACCTACCAACGCCGGTTGCAGGAAGCGAACGCGCTCGACTTCGACGACCTCATCTTCACCACCGTCGTTCTGCTGCAGGCCTTCCCGGACGTCGCCGAGCACTATCGGCGCCGGTTCCGGCACGTGCTCGTCGACGAGTACCAGGACACCAACCACGCGCAGTACGTGCTGATCCGTGAGTTGGTCGGCACCGACCTCGAGGTGCAGCAAGCCGACCGGCAGTCCTCGGCCGACGGCGCCATCGGCCGCTCCGAGCTGTGCGTCGTCGGCGACGCCGACCAGTCGATCTACGCCTTCCGCGGCGCGAACATCCGCAACATCCTCGAGTTCGAGTCCGACTACCCGGACGCCTCGGTGGTCCTGCTCGAGCAGAACTACCGGTCGACGCAGACGATCCTCTCGGCGGCCAACGCCGTCATCTCCCGCAACAGCGGACGCAAGCCGAAGCGGCTGTGGACCGACGCCGGTGACGGCGACAGGATCGTCGGCTACGTCGCCGACAACGAGCACGACGAGGCGGCGTACGTCGCCTCCGAGGTCGACCGGCTCTCCGACGAGCACGGCATCCGCCCGGCCGACATCGCCGTCTTCTACCGGACCAACGCCCAGAGCCGCGTGTTTGAAGACGTCTTCCTGCGCGTCGGCCTGCCCTACAAGGTCGTCGGGGGCGTGCGGTTCTACGAGCGCAAGGAGGTCCGCGATGCGTTGGCCTACCTGCGGGTGCTGGCGAACCCGGCCGACACCGTCTCGCTGCGCCGCATCATCAACGTCCCGAAGCGGGGGATCGGCGACCGCGCGGAGGCCCTGATGAGCGCCTTCGGCGACCGGGAGCGCATCGGCTTCGCCGCCGTGCTCGACCGGGTCGCGGAGGTGCCGGCGATGGCCACCCGCTCGCTGAAGAGCGTGCAGGAGTTTGCCCGGCTGCTCGCCGACCTGCGCGAGGTGGTCGACTCCGGCGCGGAGCCCGCCGACGTCGTCGAGGCGGTGCTCGAGAAGACCGGCTACCTCGAGGAACTCGCCGCCGAGGGGACGATCGAGTCCGAGGGGCGGGC
>JAVEDQ010000074.1 GCA_030840885.1 Frankiaceae bacterium | reverse complement strand
TGGCCCGCTCTCCCGCCAGCCACCGGGGAAGGTGCGTCTGGATGGGAGCGGGCCGGAACCTCGCCGTACGCCGGTACGGCCCTCAGATCACCCCGGACAGCACCTCCTCCGAGAGCTCGGCGAAGGTTTCGTCGGTCTGCTCGGACGCGGTGTCCCACGCCGTCGCGTCCCAGATCTCGAAGCGGTTGTTGAGCCCGACCACCACCGCGTCGCGGTCCAGGCCGGCGTAGGCGCGAAGGGCCTGCGGCAACGTCACGCGGCCCTGCCGGTCGGGCAGCTCCTGGGTCGCCGAGCCGAACAGCGTGCGCGAGTACTCGCGCAGCGCCTTGGCCGACAGCGACTGGTTGCGCAGCTTGTCGCCGATGGCCGCGAACTCGGCGAGCGGGAAGCCGTAGAGGCACCGCTCCTGTCCTTTGGTGATCACGACCCCCTCGAGCAACTCGTCGCGGAACCGGGCGGGGAGCGCGAGACGCCCCTTCTCGTCCAGTCGAGGACGGTGCGTGCCCAGGAACATCGGTCGCACCTCCCCCGTTCACCACTATCCCCCACGTTACCCCACTTGCCCCCACCTGCACACCTGTCGGCTCCTCCTAACCCCTCTTGAGCGCCCCACCGGGGTCGCCTGGGCCAACGGTCGAGTCGACCGTTGAGGGTTCGCTGCAACAGACCCCGGCTGCGGGTCCGGGGGCGGCCTGCGTGAGGGAGGCTCAGGCGCCCTGGCGCAGCATCGGCGGGTACAGCGTCACCAGCGACCCGACGCGGTACAGCTGGGCCGGGCGGCCGCCGTCCCGGGTGGTGGTCCTGCCCGTCGGGGTGAGGAAGCCCGCGGTGCCGGTCACCTTGCGGTGGAAGTTGCGCGGGTCGAGCGTCCGCCCCCACACGGTCTCGTAGACACGGCGCAGTTCGGCCACGGTGAACTCGCGCGGACAGAACGCCGCGCCGAGCGGGGTGTACTCCAGCTTGGAGCGGGCGCGTTCGACGCCGTCGCGGACGATCTCGTCATGGTCGAAGGCGAGGGGTGGCACGGTGTCCCGCTGACCCTGCCCGAAGCTGTCCACCGGGACCCAGCGCGCCGCCCGGGCGTCGGTCCCGGCGACCGGGGCCGGCAGGTCGGGCGCGAGCACGAGGTAGGCCACGGTCACCACGCGCATCCGCGGATCCCGCGCCGGAGCCCCGTAGGTGCCGAGCTGCTCGAGGTGGCCAGGAGCGGAGAGCCCCGCCTCCTCCCGCAGCTCGCGACGGGCCGCGTCGACGAGGTCCTCGTCCGGCCGGACGAAACCGCCGGGCAGGGCCAGCCCCAGCGGTCGCTCGCCGCGCTCGACGAGCAGCACCACGAGACGGTCGTCCTGCACGGTCAAGACAACGAGGTCGACGGTCACCGCGAACGGCGGGTACTCGCGGGGCTCGTACCCCGGAGGGACGTCGACGTCGGCCATGAGGGAGAGCCTAACCACTATTCGTCTGCTTGACGACAATGCTGCCCCGCCAATATCGTCTATGTGACGAGAACAAGCGGGACGGAAGGAACGAGCCATGGCCGACATCAGGCGCTACCCCTTCGTGCGGCACCTCCGCGCGACCCCCACCACCCACATCCGGCACCTGCGCCGCGGCGAGGTGGCGCGCGAGGGCGTCGGACTCTCCTTCTTCTTCCGCCCGCTCAGCGCGGCCCTGTCCGAAGTGCCGGTCGACGACCGAGAGCTCCCCCTGTTGTTCCACGCCCGCACCGCGGACTTCCAGGACGTCGCGGTGCAGTCCACCGTGACCTACCGGGTCACCGACCCGGCGCTGACGGCGACCCGTCTCGACTTCGCCATCGATCCCGACACGGGGCGTTGGCGCGGCAGTCCCCTCGACCAGCTCGCCGGGGTGATGACCGAGTCCGCGCAGCAGCACGCGCTGGACCTGCTCGCCCGACGGACGCTGCAGGAGGTGCTCCATAACGGCGTCGGCGCCGTCCGCGACGTGATCGTCGCCGGTACCGCGGCCGACCGACGCCTCGCCGACATCGGGGTCGCGATCGTCGAGGTGCGCGTCGTCGCGCTCCGCCCGGAACCCGAGATGGAGCGGGCGCTGCAGACGAGCACCCGCGAGCAGGTGCAGCAGCAGGCCGACAAGGCGACCTTCGAACGCCGGGCGCTCGCCGTCGAGCGCGAACGGGCCATCGCGCAGAACGAGCTGACCACCCAGATCGACCTCGCCCTCCGCGAGGAGGATCTCGTCGGCCAGCGGGGCGCGAACGCCCGGCGCACCGCGGAGGAGAAGGCGGCGGCGAGCGAGATCGAGACCGCGAGCCAGGCCAGCCGCAACCAGCGGCTGGCCGAGGCGAAGGCGGCCGCCACCCGCGTCGTCGGTGAGGCCGAAGGTGCAGCCGAGACGGCGCGCCTCGCGACCTACCGCGAACTGGACGAGGCGACGCTGCTGGCCCTCGCACTCAAGGAGCTCGCCGGCAACCTGCCTGCCATCGACACGCTGGTGCTCAGCCCAGACATGATCATGCCGCTGCTGGCCCGCCTCACCGCCGGAACCGACAGCCACCATGCCCCGGTTGAAGGGGCGCGCTGAGATGAGCCTGGCCCCACGCGCCGTGCTCATCTCCCGACGCACCGAGCTCGACGAGCTGCTGGCCCGCCACGGCACCCGGGGCCAGGCGGCGTTCTTCCTCCGCACCCGCGGTCGCACGCTTGATGAGGTGGAGCAGCGGCACGAGGCGCAGCAGCAGGCCCTCGCCACCGTCTCCGCCGGCGTACCCGCCGACTGGCGCCGCGGCCAGCTGGACCGCGACGACGTGTCCCGCTTCCTGTTCGCCCCCGACGACGTGGTGGTCGTCGTCGGCCAGGACGGGCTGGTGGCCAACACCGCGAAGTACCTCGACGGGCAGCCCGTCGTGGGCGTCGACCCGGAGCCGGCGCGCAACCCCGGCGTCCTCGTCCCCCACCGGCCGGACGCCGTCGCCGGGCTGCTCCCCGCCGTCGTCGAGGGTGGTCGCCCGGTCGAACTGCGGACGATGGTGGAGGTCACCACCGACGACGGCCAGCAGCTGCGGGCGCTGAACGAGATCTACGTCGGCTCACCCGCTCACCAGACCGCCCGCTACGAGCTGCACGCCCCCGGCGCCGCCGCGGAGCAGCAGGCCTCGTCCGGGGTGCTGGTCGGTACCGGCACCGGAGCCACCGGCTGGTGCCGGTCGGCGTGGCTCGAGCGGCACAGCGCGGTCCGGCTGCCCGGCCCGGTCGAGCCCGAGCTCGCCTGGTTCGTCCGAGAGGCGTGGCCGTCACCGTCGACGCGGACGACCTGCACCGAAGGGGTGTGCGGCCCGGGCCAGGCGCTGGAGCTGCTGGTGCGCTCCGACCGGCTCGTCGCGTTCGGCGACGGCATCGAGGCCGACGCCCTCACCCTCAGCTGGGGGCAATCGGTGCGGATCGCCGCCTCGGCGCAGCACCTGCGGCTGGTGCGCTGAGGCAGCGGCCGCCCTACTGAGTAGCCGTACTCAGCACAGGTCCCGCACCGGTGCTCTGGGAGGTGGCTCGCACGGTGCAGAACCACGTCCAGAACACGCTCGACAAGCTGCAGCTGCACAACCGCGTCGAGCTGACGCGCTACGCGCTGACCGACGGCCTCGACAGCGAGGACGAATCCCCCTGAACAGCGGGAAGCCGCAAGGGAAGCTAATCGACGGGAACCTGCGGCGCGGGCCGTCGGTTGAGCGAAAGTAACTCCCCCGACGTCGTCCCGCGTCCCCGCACGGCGCAGACTGGACCTGTGCCCCCGCCCCAGGCAGGAAGGTTACCCATGGCGACGGACCCGGCGCTCTCCCTCGTGCCCCGCCCCACACCCCTGCCGCTGCCCAGTGTCGCCGACGTGGTCGTCGTCGCGGAGACCGCACAGGCGATGCACGAGGCGGTGTCGACCGTCATCGACGGCAAGCCGGACGTGGTGCGGACCTCGCTGATCGTCCTGCTCGCCCAGGGCCACCTGCTGCTCGAAGACGTGCCGGGCGTCGGCAAGACCATGCTGGCCAAGGCCCTCGCGGCGTCGATGGACGCGACCGTCCGTCGCATCCAGTTCACGCCCGACCTGCTGCCCAGCGACGTCACCGGCGTGAGCATCTACAACTCCAACTCCCGAGACTTCGAATTCAAGCCGGGCGCCGTCTTCTCAAACGTGTTGATCGCCGACGAGATCAACCGCGCCAGCCCGAAGACGCAGTCGGCGCTGCTGGAGTGCATGGAGGAGGACCAGGTCACCGTGGACGGTGTCGGCTATCCGCTGCCGCCGCCGTTCCTCGTCGTCGCCACCCAGAACCCGGTGGAGATGGAGGGGACCTATCCCCTGCCCGAGGCCCAGCGGGACCGCTTCACCGCCCGGCTCACCATCGGCTACCCCTCCCCGTCCGCCGAACTCGACATGATCGACAGTCACGGCGCCGGCTCGCCGCTGGACGACGTCGAGCCGGTCACGACCGCCGCGGAGGTGACCCAGCTGATCGAGACGGTCCGGACCGTCCACGTCTCCGACGAGGTCCGCCGTTACGTCGTCGACCTGGTGACCGCCACCCGCCGTCACCCCGACCTGCGGCTCGGCGCCTCCCCGCGGGCGACGCTCCACCTGATCCGCACAGCGCGGGCCGCTGCCGCCATCGACGGTCGGCCTTTCGTGGTGCCGGACGACGTCCAATCACTGGCCTCGGTCGTGCTCGGCCACCGGCTGCTGCCCACCGCGGAGGCCCAGGTCTCGCGTCGCACCCCGTTCGACGTCGTCGACGAGCTCATCCGCCGCGTCCCGCTCCCCGGGATGGCGTCGCCCACCCCGCCGTCGAGGCGGGGACGCTGACCGGCGCCGCGGGCCAGCGCGGCCACAGCGGTCTCCGAACGGCCCTCTCGGGACTCACCGTCCGCGGCCGCTCGCTGATCGCCGCCGGGCTCGCGTGCATCGTGTCGTCGATCGCACTCGGCGAACAGGACCTCGTCCGCGCGGGCGTCCTGCTCGTCGTGTTGCCGCTCGCGGCCACGGCGGTGCTGGCCGGCACCCAGCTCCGCCTGGACTGCACCCGGACCGTGACCCCCCGCCGGATCGCGGCCGGCGGGCTGGTGCGGGTGGACGCGGAGCTGCTCAACCCCGGCCGGCGCGCGACGCCGGTGCTGCTCGTCGAGGACGTCCTGCGGCCCGAGGGCAGCTCGCCGGAGTTCGCCCTGGACAGGCTGCAGCCCGGCGAGCGGCGCGTGCTCAGCTACACGCTGCGCCCGCCGCATCGCGGGGAGTACGAGCTCGGTCCGCTCTCGGTCCGGCTGTGCGACCCGTTCGGGTTCTGCGAGCTCCCCCGCACGTTCACCACCATTGACCGCCTGCTGGTGACGCCCGAGATCGTCACCCTTCCCCGCGTCGACCCGACCGGCCGGTGGACGTCGGGCTCGGCTGCCCGTGGCTCGGGGGCGGGCAGCAGCGGCGAGGACGATCTCGGCACACGTCCCTACCGCCTCGGCGACGAGTTGCGCCGGGTGCACTGGCGGACGACGGCCCGGATCGGCGAGCTGAGCGTGCGCCGCGAGGAACAGCCGCGGCAGGGATCGGTACTGCTGGTCCTCGACGTGCGGCCAGCCTCCTGGCCCACCTCGCATGCCGACGACGACGGGTTCGAGACGGCGGTGTCGGTGGCGGCGTCGATCGCCTCGGCACTCGCCGCCTCCGGGACGGGCATCCGCCTCGTCACGCTGCACGGTGAGCAGATCGCGGCCGTCACCGCCGGCCGCTGGTCCTCGGCGACCGAGCTGAGCCGTCTGCTCGACCGGCTGGCCACGCTGGAACCCACCGACGGT
>JAVEDQ010000481.1 GCA_030840885.1 Frankiaceae bacterium | reverse complement strand
GTCAGCCACCTGAACCTGCACAAGACGTTCTGCATCCCCCACGGCGGCGGCGGGCCCGGCGTCGGCCCCGTCGGGGTCCGGGAGCACCTGGCACCGTTCCTGCCCAGCCACCCGCTCCACCCGGACGAGACCCGCCGCGAGGGCGTCGGCCCGGTCAGCGGCGCGCCCTACGGGTCGGCCGGGATCCTGCCGATCAGCTGGGCCTACGTCCGGATGATGGGCGGCGAAGGCCTCACGCGGGCCACCCAGGTGGCGGTGCTGTCCGCCAACTACATCGCCGCCCGCCTCACCGGCCACTTCCCCGTCCTCTACACCGGACAGGGCGGCCGGGTGGCGCACGAGTGCATCCTCGACCTGCGGCCGATCACCAAGGAGACCGGCGTGACCGTCGACGACGTCGCGAAGCGGCTCATCGACTACGGCTTCCACGCGCCGACCATGTCGTTCCCGGTGCCCGGCACGCTGATGGTCGAGCCGACCGAGAGCGAGCACCTCGGCGAGCTCGACCGGTTCTGCGACGCCATGATCGCGATCAAGGCCGAGATCGACCAGGTCGCCGCAGGCGAGTGGCCGGCCGACGACAACCCGCTGGTCCACGCCCCGCACACCGCGTCCTCTGTCACCGGGGCGTGGGAACACCCGTACGCGCGGGACGCGGCGGCCTTCCCGGCGACCGCCTTCCCCACCCCGTCCTCGAGGGCCGGTAAGTACTGGCCACCGGTGCGACGCATCGACGGTGCCTACGGTGACCGCAACCTGTTCTGCTCGTGCCCCTCGCCGGACGAGCTTGGCTGAGGCGGGTCCCGACGGACATGGCCGCTGCAGGAGCTTCTGGTCCGAGCGGCTTCGTCCCAGCTCTGCCCGTGCCCGGGGGTACTAAGACCAACGACTGATTGAGGCGAGCGGTAGTCGGCCCGATACTCCTGAATAACGGTCATTCAGGCCATGACCCGCCTCTTCCAGGAGTTCTCCATGTTGTCACGACGCCTCATGACCACCACGGCGCTCACCGCCGCCAGCTTGCTGCTGGCAGCCGGACCGGCCTTCGCCCAGGGCGGTGGTGGCGCGCAGGCCGCTCCGGCGGACGCTCCGGCTCCCGCTCCGGCCTTGTCGCTGTGCCCTGAGTACGCGGACGGCGGCACATATCAGGCCGACGGTTCACTGTTGTTCGCCAACGACTTCCCGGGTCAGATCTGCATGATCGTCCGCTGGACGCCGACCGGCGTGCTGTCGCTCCTCGAGATCCGTCTGGCCCCGGACTGGACGGCGACCACGAAGTCGGCCGGCGGCGGCAGCTCGAACCGGATCGACGTCACTTGGAGCAACCAGGCGACAGGCGAGGAGCACTCGATCGTGGAGCAGCCCGGCAAGACCGTCATCAGATAGCTCCTTTTGCGCGCATCGTGCAGGGCAGGAGCCGTGCAGGGCGAATGATGTGAATCGGCGTACGTTGTTCCCGGCTGAACAGACAGCGGGAGACGCCGGACAATCGGGACGGCTCAGTTGCACGTTGCATGGACGAGCATTGCGGTAGCGCACTCTTCTGCCCCGACGGTTGGCTCGTGACCGGGCCGTCCGGCCTGCGCCGCGGTGGCCGGCCCGCCGCTGGGGTCCACTCCGTCGCGCAACCCATCGTCGACCTCGACACAGGTCGGACGGTCGGCTACGAGGCGCTGGCCCGCGGCAACGACGGCCGGCTGCCGGCCGAGCTGTTCGCCGCCGCCGCCGCATCGGGCGACGTGGCCGCGCTCGACTGGGAGTGCCGCCGGGCCGCGTTGCGATGTGCCCTCGACGCCGGCCTGGCCGCCCCGTTGACCCTGTTCGTGAACGCCGAGCCGTCGACATTGCTGTCGACCGCCCCGCCCGACTTCGCCGCGCTCGTCGAGCAGGCAAGGGCCCGACTGCCGCTGATGCTCGAGATCACCGAGCGCGATCTCGCGGGCCGCCCGGCCGATCTGCTGGCCTCCCTGATGACGGCGCGCCGGCAGGGCTGGGGCATCGCGGTCGACGATGTGGGGGCGGTCGACACCTCGCTCGCGCTGCTCCCCGTCCTGCGACCCGATGTGATCAAGCTCGATCTGCGCCTGGTGCAGCAACGCACCACGAGCGAGGTGGCGGCCGTGGTCAGCGCTGTCCGCGCCGAGTCCGAACGCAGCGGAGCCGTCCTGCTCGCCGAGGGGATCGAGACCGAGCAGCAGGCCGAGCTGGCCCTCGCCCTGGGTGCGAGGCTCGGTCAGGGCTACTTCTTCGGCCGACCTGTGCCGCTGCCCTCCCACCCGAGCGGTGTGGCGATCCCCGTCCTGACGCAGCGGTCGGCCGAGCTCCCCCCGTCGACGACGCCGTGGTCGATGGTGTCGGGCAACCCCACCATCCGACGTGCGACAGAACCACTGCTACTGGCCCTCTCCCGGCAGCTCGAACGGCAGGCCAGAACGGGGCAGGGCCTGGTGCTTTCGACGTTCCAGTCCCAAGAGCTGTTCACCCCGCTGACCGCCGCGCGGTACACGGCACTGGCGCAGGACAACGCGTTCATCGCGGTCTTCGGCCAGGGCCTATCCGACGAACCCGCCGCCGGGGTGCGCGGCATCAGCATCGCCGACGACGATCCGCTGCGTCACGAGTGGGACGTGATCGTGCTCGGCCCGCACTTCGCGGCCGCCTTGATCGCCCGCGACCTCGAGGACGCCGACGAGGAGTCCGAGCGCGGGTTCGACTACGTCGTCACCCACGACCGTGAGCTCGTCATCCGGGCGGCGCGTGCGCTGATGGCACGCATACCGCCTCGCGCGGCCGCCGCCGAGGTCGGCAACTGCCCACCGAGCCGCCTCGACGAGACCGGCCTCGACCACGGACCGGCGCTCCTCGCCTCCCTCCAACCGGACGACCGCTCGCTCGACGACAAACTCCTGGCGCGCGCGGTGCACGCCTCCCCCTTCGGGGTGACGGTGGCCTCGACCGGCGCCGACCAGCCCCTGGTCTACGTCAATGCCGCCTTCGAGCGGCTGTCCGGATATCCGGCGGCGATGGTCCTCGGCCGGAACTGCCGGATCCTGCAGGGCCCCGAGACGAACCGGGAGGACATGGCCGAGCTCTCGGCGCGGCTGCGGGCCGGTGACGAGGCGAGCGTGACCGTCCTCAACTACCGGCCGGACGGGTCGACCTGGTACAACGAGCTCTACGCGGCACCCGTCGTGAACGATGCCGGCCGGGTGACGCACTACATCGGCATCCAGGAAGACGTCACCGCCCGCGTCGAGGCCGACCGCAAGGTGCACCACCTGGCGTGGCACGACCCGCTCACCGGGCTCGCGAACCGCTCGATGCTCGCGCAGCACCTGGACACCGAGATCGAGCGGGCGAGGGAGACGGGCACCGCCGTGGCCCTGCTCTACCTGGACCTCGACGAGTTCAAAGCCGTGAACGACCGCTTCGGGCACGCAGCCGGTGACCACCTCCTGCTGGGTCTGGCCGACCGCCTCCGCACGGTGGTGCGCGCCGGCGATCTGCTCGCGCGGCACGGCGGGGACGAGTTCCTCGTGGTGATGTCCGGCATCCGCAACGCGCCCCACGAGGCGGCCCGCCGGGTGGCGAACGGTATCCGCGAATCGTTGCGGGCGCCGCTCATCGTCGACGGCCACGACGTGTCGGTCGGGGTCAGCATCGGGATGGCGGTCTTCCCAGCCGAGGCGGACGGGGCCGACGGGTTGCTCGCCGCCGCCGACCGGGCGATGTACGCGGAGAAGAGCCGGGGCCGGTCAGACGGGGGTCGGTCGGAGCCGGGGTCGATCAGGCAGGGGCCTGTGACGACTCCACCACCTGCTTGAGCCGCCGGAGCGTGCTCGCGATGTTGCGCTGCTGGAACGCGGCGAAGGTGTGGCCCCGCGTGGCCACCGCGTCGAACACTCGGGCGGCGACGTCCGGCCACGCCCGCCGGTCGTCGGTCCACGTCTCGGTCACGAGGGTGCC
>JAVEDQ010000443.1 GCA_030840885.1 Frankiaceae bacterium | reverse complement strand
CGAGAGAGATGCGGCTGATCGAAACGGTGCTCGCCGGAGCGTTCGGCGTCGCTACGTCGCTCGGCAACGATCCACGGGACCACGCGCCGCAGTCACACTCTCGGCTGCTGCGGATGGTCGAGCGCGGGATCGAGCTGGTGGGCAACTACCTCCGGCCGCTCGCCGAGGGCTCGGATCTGTTACGGCGGCAGATCTACCTGGTGGACATCCTGCTGGCCTGCGTGCGAGGGGTACTCGCCGACGGCTTGCTGGTTCTGGGCACCGACGTCGTGGACGACGTGGATTTCACTGACTGGCTCGAACACCATGGCGCAGCGCCGGAATCGGCGCGCTGTGCGCTGATCCGGGCCGCCGTCTACGATCTCGCGTTCGCCTACCGCAACGGCGACACGGAACAGCCGAGTTGTTCGGCGGCGACGGCTCTGCGCGGACTGGCGCGGATGGTGTTCGACTACAAGGGCTCGCTCGCCTACAAGATGCGGGCCGGGATGGGCGAGACGGTCTTCGCGCCCATCTATCTGGCTCTCCTGCGACGCGGCGTTCGCTTCGAGTTCTTCCACAATGTGACCCGGCTCGAGCTCTCCGCGGATGCCAGTCGCATAGAGCGGGTGCACATCGCACAACAGGCACCGCTGCGGCCGCAGGGCGGCGAGTGGCCCCTGCGCACCGTTCAGGGCATGCACTGCTGGCAGCCTGCTCCGCCTGCTGCTCTCGTCGACAGCGTTCCTGCCCATCTCACATCCGATCCGCAGCAGCTCGGTTGGCAGCTCATGTACGGCGACGGTGTCGGAGGCGCAGATGCCTGCGACACCGGTCCCAGCGGCGCCGCTTCGAGAGACGTGGTCCTGGAGTCCGGGGAGCACTTCACCGACGTGGTCCTGGCGATCAGTCTCGGGGCGCTCCGACATGTCTGCCGAGACCTGATAGACGTGGACTGGCGATGGCGAGAGATGGTCGAACAAGTGGCCACCGTGGGCACGCAATCGCTCCAGCTGTGGTTCGAGAACTCCACCGCCGACCTCGGCGACCCCGTGCCCGGGGCGATCACCTGTGGTTTCGTCGACCCCTTCGACACCTATGCCGACATGAGCCACCTGCTCGAGTGGGAGAGCTGGGAGAAGCCGGCCCCCCGCGCGGTCGCCTACTTCTGCAGTGCGCTCCCCTGGGAACAGGAGAAGGAACGCGTGAGCCTGGAGCAGCAGCAGTCAGCCAACGAGCACGTCCGGCGGCACGCCATTCGTTTTCTCGAGAAGGACCTCGGCAGTCTGCTGCCGAGCACCACCCACCGCTATCCGTCCGGATTCCGGTGGGACAGCCTGATACCCACCGCGACGGGGGCAGAGGGCTTCGAGCGGCAGTACCTGCGCGCGAACATCGACCCGAGCGACCGCTACGTGCAGTCCCTGCCGGGGACGTCGCGCTACCGCCTGCGTCCCGACGACAGCGGGTTCGCCAACCTGTACCTCGCCGGCGACTGGACCGACTGCGGCCTCAACGCCGGCTGCATCGAAGCGGCCGCGACCGCCGGCCTGCTGGCCGCCAGGGCGATCTGCCGCTCGCCTGCCACTAGTGCCGTCGTCGGGCACGATCACCTCCGGAGACCACGATGAGCGCCGAGCCCAGGGATACCTCCAAGGTCACGGACACTGCGGAGGTCAGAGCGTCGGACGACACCACGGCCGGAGTCCGGACGAGTGCCGAAAGCTCGGCATCGCCCTCCGCGGACGACTTGCGAACGCTCCTGCACCGCACGATGGACGACGTCCTGTCGATCGCTGAGCAGGTGCTGGGCGGAGGCGCACGGGGAGTCGGCGGACCGCTGCTCGACCGGGCCAACGACGTCGCCGGCCTGGCCAGAAGCGTTCTCGGCGGGAGCGCGCCGTCCATCCGAGAGATGTCGGGCCTGGTGTCCGGCGTCGCCGGACACGCCCGTGGCACCACGAGCCCGCCACTCCGCACGGCCGCGAGCGGCGGACTGTCGTTGTCGGTCTCAGCGAACGGAACCGCATCCGGCCAGGTCGACGTCAGCAACGACGGCAGCACACCACTCGACGACCTCGAGTTCGTCTGCCCCGGTCTGACCCGGGCCGACGGCGCTGGTGAGGTTCTCGCCGCCACGGTGGCGTTGACGCCGGAACGGTTGCACGTGTGTCCGGGTCTGAGCAGCAAGGTGACGGTCACGGTGACGGTTCCCGAGAACGCGACGAGCGGTACCTACCTCGGCTGGCTGGCGGTGCGCGGTCGCCCCTCGATCCACCTGCCGCTCACCGTCACGGTCCAATGACCTGTGCGGCTGCCACCCGGAGAACAGGAAGGACGTACTGAATGCCCGCCTCGGATGCCTCCGCCGAGCTGACGTTCTACGCCTACCACGTCCGGGAGGCGCTGCTGGCGCGGCTTCCCCGTGGCGGTCCCGCGCCGGAGATGTACGAGACGCTCCGGGTCTATCCCGCCCGAACCGCCGGTAAGGCCCTGCGGCCGGCTCTCCTGATGGCGACGTGCGCGGCTCTCGGCGGCGATCAGGACGCGGCGCTCGACCTGGCCGTCGGGGTCGAGATGCTGCACAACGCCTTCCTCATCCACGACGACATCCAGGACAGGAGCCTCCGACGCCGGGGCGGACCCAGCCTGCACGTGGAGTACGGCGAGGCGGCGGCGCTCTGGGCCGGCGACGCCATGGCCGTCGAGGCGATGTCGACCCTGACCGACGCGGCCACCCGCGGTGGGCTACCCGTGGCCACGGTTCTCGACGAGGTGCAGACCGCCGTCCGGTGTGCCCTCATCGGCCAGGCCCAGGAGCTGGTCTGGTCCAAGCAGTCGTCCCCGGATGTCACTGCCAGCGACTATCTCGCGATGGTCCTGCGCAAGACGTCCTGGTATTCGGTGATCCTGCCCTGCCGACTCGGGTCCCTGGCGGCCGGCGTCGTTCCGCTGGAGAACCGTTTCGTCCGATTCGGAACGCTGCTCGGCGCGGTCCTGCAACTCGGTGACGACGTGCAGGGTCTCCTTGGAACCGGCGACGGGGACGTGGCCGGCGGCGACCTGCTGGAAGGGAAGCGCAGCCTGCCGATCCTCTACGCCCTGGAAGACGGCGAACTGGCCGCGGACCTGCGTCACCTGCTCGAGGAACCAGCGGAGTCCCGCTGGTCGAAGACGGACGAAGCGCGTGAGCTCGCAGATCGCCTGGAGAATGCAGCACCGCTCGACCGGGCCCGCCGAGACGTCATGGACCTGGCCGAACAGGCACGTGCCGAACTGGCCCTCGAACTCGTGGCCGCCGGACCGTCGGCTGCGGCGACCCTGCTGTCCGACATCATCGACTACCTCTCCGAGCGCTGCCGGGGCCGTTCCGGGCGCGAGCCCGGCGCTGCGGTGACCGGCTGATCGCCATCGTTCACCTTCAACGGGCCCGTCGGCGCAATGCGGCCGGGTCGTCGATGCGCACCTGACCGCGGCCGAGCGTGATCATTCCTGCTTCCGCCGCCGCTTGCAGGACCTGATTCGTCGTCGGCCGGGTGCTGCCGGCCAGACCGGCGAGGATCTCCTGCGTCACCGGAACGACGACCCCGGGCGAGGTGCCTCGAGAGCCCTCGCCATACGTTTCCGCCAACGCCAGCAACCGGCGCAGAACGCGCTTGTCCGCTGGGGTGTACAGGGCCTCGACGAGCCGTTCGTCCTGGCGGCGGACGTAGCCGAGCAGCACCTGGATCAGAAATCGGTTGATGGCCGGATCGGTTCTGCGGAGCCGGACGAACTCGGCCTTGGGTAGGGCCAGCGTCTCTGCCGGTTCCAGCGCGGTCACCGTGGCCGACCGCTGCGGCTGCTCCTTCAACAGCGCCATCTCCCCGAACATCGAGCCGGGGCCGAGAACCGTGAAGTTCACGCGGTCGCCTTGCGGGGTCGTCACACACACGCTGACGTGGCCGGCGAGCAGCACGTGCATGCTGTCGGCGGGGTCGCCCTCGTGGAAGATCACCTCGCCGCGGTCGTAGCTGTGAGGGTGAGCGGAGCGGAGCAGTCGCTCCCGCGCATCCTCGTCCAACCCCGCCAGCACGCGGAACTCCATCCGTCGCCTCTCCTCCACCGCCCAGCATGACGCACCACCCCGGCTGTGTCGGCTCCGGAACGCGGCGAGTGTTCGTCCGCGAACGGTCCGGGGCCGTCCCGTGCGGCACGGTGCTCCCCGTGGTCGACGACACCCGCCGCCAACAGCCGAGGAGAACCCGTTGAGAACCAAAACGGTCTGCACGAGCCATGCCACCCGAGACACCGCACGCACCAGCGATGACAAGCAGCTGCTGGACGCTGTGTGTGCAGGCGAGCCGATGGCCTGGAAGCGGCTGGTCGGGCGGTATCGGGGCGTCGTCGATTCCACCGCGAGGTCGTTCCGGCTGTCGGAAGCCGACGTCGCTGACGTCGAGCAGATGACGTGGCTGGCCCTTCTCCACAAGCCCGACGCCCTTCACGAGCCGCAGCGGCTCGGGACCTGGCTGTCCGTCGCAGCAAGCCGAGAAGCCCTCCGGCTGCTGCGGCAACGTCGGCCTCTCTCCGATGACGAGCTGACGGACCAGCCGTGCGACACCCGGCCGGGCGCTCAGGTGCTGCGGGACGCCGTCGCCCAGCTGCCTCCGCGGCAGCGTCTGCTCCTCGGCGAGATCCGCGCCGAGCACGCGGCCAGAGACGCGGAGACCACCGTCTGGTGCTCCACGAGGGACGAGCGCGGCGACCCGACGCGTGCGCGCGCTGTCGACGAGCGCTGCCGCTACCTGCGGGCACGAGGGCCCGGCCCGACCAGCTACTGAGATCTGCGGCCTTTCGGCGCTGCATCAAGCGCTCGCCCGCAGGACCACGAACACGCCACTTGTTCTGGAGGTTTCCATGCCGACGCTCCGACTCGCCACCGCGGGCCGCTCGCCGCTCCACACCGCCCTGGGTGAGGCACGCGACTGGATGGTCGCTGCCCCAGCGTTCCCCCGCAGTCTGCTGCCTCCCCGCCGTCTGCTGCGGATGGCCGTCGCGGATGGTCCGCGAGCCCGGTCGTTGGTCCCCTCGCATCCGTTGGTCCTGGTGCACGGGTGCATCGGGAACCCGACGACGTGGCGCCCGCTGGTACGTCGCCTGCACCGGCGAGGCCTCGACGCGGTGTACGCGTTCGGCTACACCTCCTTCGGTGTCGACGTGCCCGAGCTGGCGGAACGCCTGCTCACCCAGGTCGAGCAGGAGTTCGGCCAGGAACCGGTGCACCTGGTCGGGCACAGTCTGGGGGGGCTGATCGCGCGGTACGTCACGCAGGAACTCGCCACCGACACGGCGGTCGCGACCCTCACCACCATCGCTACTCCGAACCGCGGAGCCGGCCTCGCCCGGTTGCTCCCCACCGCGCTCGGCCGCGATCTGCGTCCGGACTCACCGATAATCCGGGAGCTCGCCAGCCGCCCCCTGCCCGGGGCATCGGTCACCACGGCGTACTACACCGATCGGGACCTGCTGGTCCCCCAGAGGTCGGCGACGCTCTGTTCGCCTGATGCGGAGGACGTGGCGATTCCGGGTTTCGGACACCTGTCCATCCTCAATGCGCCACGACTGGCCGACGAGCTCGTAAGCCGGTTGCGTCACGCGGAGCGGCTCACTCGGGCCGTCCCGAAGCGGTCCGCGCGACCGATCCTGCGCGCGGTGGGAGGACAGCCGTCGCTGCCGTGATCCTCGCTCAGCCGAACCGCGGCGGTCCCGGGTCGGATCAGTTCGTGGGCGGAACGCGTCTCAGGCGGAGCGAGTCTCAGGCCGAGCGAGTCGGTGCGGACTGGCTCGGCTGCTCGGGGACCGCAGGCTTACCTAAACGTCCGCTGCAGGACCTCGAACAGCACCTCGTCAGGGTCAGTCCGGCGCCAGCGGCACGTCCCGGGACAGAAGCTCGGGCTCCTCGTAGGGACGCGTGAGGTCCAGCTCTCGTCGCGGCGCCGGAGCGGGTGCCGTCATCCAGGTCTGCCAGTGCTTGGCGTTGACCATTGGCGGGATGGAGGTGTGGAAGCGGTTGAGCAGGCCCATCGCCTCGATCTCGGCTGGGTCCAACGTCCGGAATCCGGCGATCGGTGCGATCTGCAGATAGCGGCCGATCGACGGCACGCCGTCCTTCAGGACGAACAGCAGGTAGATGCCGCCGGGAGCGACGTAGCCGTCCGGGGGCGCCTGGGCGGTCACTGCCGTGCCGGTTCGGCTGACCACCTTCAGCTCGACGAAACGCTGGTTGAAGTTGAACGAGTGCGTCACCGAACTGCAGCGGACGATGACGACCTCGTCGACCTGCTGCGCGTCCGGCGTCTCGATCTGGAACGTCTGGTTGTACTGCACCCCCAGCGGCGCATCCGCCACGGTCGGCCGCGGCCCGGCGAACAGGTAGGGCGGGCTGAACAACTCGAGCCGCAGCTCGCCGACGTTGTAGGGCGGTGGGTTCCAGGAGCCGTCGGTGCCGGACGTCATCACCCGGCCGTCAGGCAGGAGGATGGCGGTTGCGTGGTACAGCCGCGGCACCACGGCGTTGGCCATCGTCGTCCACTTCTCGGTGCGGGGGTCGAAGATCTCCGCGTCGAACACCGGTGATGCGGAGTTGTCGCTCTGTCCCCGCGAACCGCCGTTGCTGACGAAGACCGTGCCGTCGGGCAGCAGGACGCAGTCGGGCATGACACGGGCATGGGCCATCGGCGCGGTCAGCCGCCACTGCCGCTGGGCCGCGGCGGTGTCGAGGATCTCGCAGGAAGCCGTCGCCGGCGCGGAGATGCCGCCCTCGGGACCACCGCCGCCGATCATCATGACGCTCGCCCGGTAGGGCGGGTTGCTCGTCGGCCGGAGCGGGAGCAGGGCAGCGGTCCCCTCGACGCCGTAGGTCCGGCTGGCGCGGTCCGGCCGAGGCGCGGCCTCGAGATGACCCGGCCGCACCTGGAAGGTCTGCAGGTCCAGGAACTGCGTCCTCGTGCCGCCGTGGACGAGCGCCGTCTTGTCCGGCAGCACCACCAGGAACGGGTACAGCGCGGAACCGAGCTCGAGGATGTCGATCACGCCTGTCTCCGGACCCAGACCGGTCGCGCGGTCGTAGACCTCGAAGGTGTTGTTGGCCTCCGGCGGCGCCTTGTCGTTGCGGGAGTGCCCGCCGGCGACGAGCACGCGACCGTCGGGCAGCGTCGTCGCCGAGGGGTACCAGCG
>JAVEDQ010000412.1 GCA_030840885.1 Frankiaceae bacterium | reverse complement strand
ACATGGGCCGCGGCGGCGACCTGGCGTTCGTCCTGTTCACCGGCGACGTCTCCGACCCGCGGCCCAACCGCATCACCAACAGCCGGTGGGCGCTGTCGGCGTTCGGCACCGCCACCTCCGGCGCGCTGAGCCGGGAGGACACCGTCTACTCGATCAACCCGCTGTCCCACCCGGCCGGCCTGCTGACCAGCGTCGGCGGCGCGGTCGCCGGAGGATCGCGGCTCGCGCTCGCCTCGTCGCTGGACACCGAGACGTTCTGGGAAGAGGTGCGCCGCTACGGGGTCACGGTCGTGTCCTACGTCTGGGCGCAGCTCCGCGACATCGTCGACGCACCGCCGAACACCCTCGAACGGCACCACGCCATCCGGCTGCTCGTCGGCTCCGGCATGCCACCGGGGCTGTGGCGTCGCGCCGAGAACCGGTTCGGCGCGAGCGTGCTGGAGTTCTGGGCGGCGACCGAGGGCGAGGCGGTGCTCGCCAACGTCCGCAGCGTGAAGGCCGGCTGCCAGGGCCGTCCGCTGCCGGACTCCGCGGAGCTGCGCGTCGCCCGGTACGACACCGCCACCGGTCAGCTGGTACTGGCCAGCAACGGCCTCGCGATCACGGCCCGGGACGGCAAGCCGGGTCTGCTGCTGGCGAAGGTCGATTCCGCGCAGCAGACGATCGCCCCGCCGCTGCGCAGCGTGTTCAGCCGCCGCGACGCCTGGTTGTCGACCGACACCCTGTTCAGCCGGGACGCCGACGGTGACCACTGGCTGATCGACGCCGTCGGCACCCTGATCCGGCGTCGCGGCGTCGCCGTGCCGACGATGCCGATCGTGCGGGCACTGTCCGCGCTGGACGTCGTCGACCTGGTCGTCACCTACGGCGTCGAGGTGGGCGACGACCAGCTCGTCGTCGCGGCCGTGTCGGTGCGCACCGGCATGGCGATCACCGTCGAGGACGTCGGACGCGTGCTGTCCGCCCTCGTCGAGGAGCAGCAGCCCGACGTCGTCCGGGTCGTGGCCGAGATCCCGCTGACGGACTGGCACCGGCCCATCCCCGGTTCGCTGCCGGCGGACGGCCTCGGCCGGTCCACCAAGAAGCTGCCGGCCTGGTACCGCGACCCGTCGACCGGCCGCTACCGCTCGCTCACCACGACGCTGCGGGACCGCCTGCTCGCGTCCTAGCGCTGCCGCCGGTTCTAATCTGAGCGCATGGCCACCCTGGATCCTGAAGCCGACGCCTTCCTCGCCCTTGCCCGGCAGGCAGGCGCGCCGCTGCCGCACGAGGTCGGGGTCGAGCAGGCCCGCGCGGGGCACGTGGCGTCGGCGGCGACCCTCGCCGGGCCGGGCGAGCCGGTGGCCGACGTGCGCGACTCGGTGGTGGCCGGCGTGGATGTGCGGGTCTACCGACCGGACGGCGCCCACGGCGTCGTCGTCTACGCCCACGGCGGCGGCTGGGCGACCGGCACCCTCGACACCTACGACACGCTCTGCCGCGCGCTCGCCAACCGCGCCCGGGCGACCGTCGTGTCCGTCGGCTACACCCTCGCGCCCGACGCCCAGCACCCCGTCCAGCTCGAGCAGGTGCAAGCCGTACTCGCGTGGGCGCTGAGCGGCGACGGTCCGGCGCCGGGGGAGCCCGTCGTCGTCGCCGGTGACAGCGCCGGTGGCTTCCTCGCCGGCTGGGCCGCGGCCGCCGAGAAGGGTCGGCTGGTCGGGCAGGTCGCGATCTACCCGGCCTTCGATCCTGCGATGGAATCCGCCTCGGCCGCCGAGAACGCCTTCGGCTACTACCTGGAGCGGGCGACGATGCGCTGGTACTGGGATCTCTACGCGCCCCGTGGCGTCGAGGTGCTCCCGTCCACCGATCTGACCGGCTTGCCGCCCGCGCTCGTGGTCACCGCCGGCTTCGATCCGCTGTGCGACGACGGTCGTGCCTATGCCGACGCACTCGAGCAGGCCGGCGTCGAGGTGGTGCGCCTCGAGTACCCCGGGCAGATCCACGGCTTCGTCCGCATGACGGCACTCATGCCGCAGGCCCTCGACGCGCTCGACCGGATCGGGGTGTGGCTGCAGGCGCGCTTCGGCGCCTGAGCCAGCTGCCCCGTCCGCGTCAGGCGTCTTGCAGCAGCCCGATCGGGTTGCCGTCGACGTCCAGGACGCTCGCCACGAGCCGGCCGCCGCCGACGTCGCGCGCCGCCTGCTGCTCGGTCGCGCCTGCTTCGATCAGCGAGGCCAGGGTCGCGCGCAGGTCGTCGACGTGCCAGTGCGGGGTCGGGCCCACGAGTCCGGCGGCGTGGCCGTTCGGGTCGAGGCCGATGTCCTGGCCGGCGTCGGAGAACTGGACGTAGTACGGCATGTCCACCACGGGCTCACTCCCGAACAGCGCGCGGAAGGTCGCTGTCGCCGCGGCCAGGTTCGTGGTCGGGTAGATGATGGTGCGGATTCCGGATGTCATGGCTCTCCCTCGAGGTTGTCGGGCCACGGTGGCCCGTCGAAGAGGTGACGCAGCCAGATGCGGGAACGTGACGACGCAGCGGGGACAGCCGCGAAGCGGTGCCCGTAACCTTCGCGACCGACCTGCGTTGATCCCCGCAGCGTCACCCACGTCACACCGCCCCCTCAGCAACTGGAGTCGTCCGTGCGCCGTCGTCGTCTCGCCGCTTCCGTCCTCGCCGTCGCCGCTGCCTGCGGTGTCGGCG
>JAVEDQ010000399.1 GCA_030840885.1 Frankiaceae bacterium | reverse complement strand
GCGCCGTCAGCTCACTGGTCATCGCCTTCAGCGCGACGAGGCCGGCCGAACTCGCTGCGGCCCGGCCACGCACCCACCACGAGGAGGCCCGTAGCCGCTCGACGGCCTCGAGGTCCCCGGCTCCGTAGAGGTTCTGCGCGACCTCCACCACGGCCTTCGCCTCGTGCTCGTCGTCGAGGACGGCGAGGTCGACGAACCCGGCGTGGATGCCGTCCTCGAGGTCGTGCACCGAGTACGCGACGTCGTCCGCCCAGTCCATGACCTGCGCCTCGAGGCACCGACGGTCCGTCGGCGCACTCTCACGCATCCAGGTGAAGACCTCGAGGTCGTCGGCGTACACCCCGTATTTCCGGGTGCCCGGACGCCGGGGCCACGGGTACTTGCTGACGGCGTCGAGGCTCGCCCGACTCAGGTTCAGGCCGGCTCCGGCGATCTTGCTCTCGAGCCGCACCAGCTCACGGAAGCTCTGCGCGTTGCCCTCGAAGCCGCCGCATTCCTGCGCCAGGCCGTCGAGGGCCGTCTCGCCGTTGTGACCGAAAGGCGGGTGGCCGAGGTCGTGGGCCAGGCCGGCGGCATCGACGAGGTCCGGGTCGGCACCGAGCGCCGCGCCGAGCTCGCGCCCGACCTGTGCCACCTCGAGCGTGTGCGTGAGGCGGGTCCGGGGGAAGTCGTCCACCCCGACCCCGACGACCTGCGTCTTGCCGGCCAGTCGGCGCAGCGCGCTGGAGTGCAGGACCCGGGCGCGGTCGCGTTCGAAGGTGCTGCGCGGTGCCTCGTTCGCCTTCGGCGGCTCCGGCACCCGGCGGGCGCGGTCGTGCTCGTCGTAAGCCGGCACGGTCACACCGCTCCCCGTCATACCGCCCCTCGTCACACCGCCTCCTGTCACACCGCCTCCTGTCACACCGCCCCCGGGCCCTTCGACGGCGGGGTGGCGGATCCGAGGACCCGGTAGAAGAGGTAGGCCGCCGTCTCCCGCCCGATGTAACGGATCTCGGTCGTGCGGCCCTGGACCGACGGGCCGCTGCGGGTGGGTGAGCTCTGCGTCTTGACGCCGACGTCGCGCAGCATCTGCCGGGCCCGCAGCTCGTGCCAGGGATCGGTGACGAGCACCGCGGAGTGCCAGCCGTGGGACTGGAACACCTGGGCCGCGGCGGTCAGCGAGTTCAACGTGTCGGTGCCCTGCTCGATCGGGAGGATCGCCGAGGTGGGGATGCCGTAGCTCGCCAGGTACATCTGCCCGGCTCCGGCCTCGCTGTAGCGGTCGCCCGCGGCCCGGCCACCGACCGTGACGATGCGGGGGGCGACGCCGCTACGCCAGAGGCGGGCCGCGTGGTCGAGCCGGGACGCGAGGATCGCCGAGGGCCGGCCGTTGTACTGCGCCGAGCCGAGCACGACGATGGCGTCCGCGGTGTTTCGATTGTCGGTCCGGCCGGCGTGCCAGACCCGGAAGGCGGTGCCGCCGACGACCAGCACCACGAGCAGGACGAGGGCGGCGACGACGCGGAGCAGCCAGCGCACCGGACCGGCCGGGCGTCGTCCGTCGCGCGGTGCGGGTCGCCGGCCCAGCGGCAGCTGACGCCGTCGTCCGCTCGCCGAACGGCTGCGCTGCGGGCGTCCACGGTGGGGTCCGGGCACTCCCTCAGCACGCGTCGTCGTATCCATGGTCGTCCGCGGGTGGGAGGTCAGCTACTGGCCGCGGCGGCCAGCAGCGCGGCGCGGCCGGCTTCCAGCCGCGCGACCGGCACGCGGAACGGGGAACAGGAGACGTAATCGAGCCCGACCTTGTGGAAGAAGTGCACCGAGTCCGGGTCACCGCCGTGCTCGCCGCAGATCCCGAGCTTGAGGTCGGGACGCGTTGCCCGGCCCTCCTCGGCCGCGATCTTCACCAGCCGGCCGATGCCGTCCTCGTCGAGCGACTCGAACGGCGAGACCCCGAAGATGCCGAGGTCGAGGTAGCGGTTGAAGAACGCCGCCTCCACGTCGTCGCGGGAGAAGCCCCAGCCCATCTGCGTCAGGTCGTTGGTGCCGAAGGAGAAGAACTGGGCCGCCTCGGCGATCTGGCCTGCGGTCATGGCGGCCCGCGGCACCTCGATCATCGTGCCGATCAGCGTCTCGACCTGCTGGCCCGTCTCCTCGGCGACCTCGCCCACGATCCGCTCGGCCTCCTCACGGACGAACTCGAGCTCCTGCACGGCACCGACCAGCGGGACCATGATCTCCGGGTGCGGGTCCTTGCCCTGCTTCCTGAGCTCGGCGGCCGCTTCCGCGAGCGCCCGGACCTGCATCCCGAACAGGCCCGGGATGACCAGGCCGAGGCGGACACCGCGCATGCCCAGCATCGGGTTCGATTCGTGCAGGCGCCGGACCGCGTCGAGCAGCTTGTGGTCCTTCTCGTCGGGTCCCTCCCCGATACCGGCCTCGCCCTTGGCTTCGGCCACCGCGACGCGGACCGAGATCTCCTCCAGCGACGGCAGGAACTCGTGCAGCGGCGGGTCGATCAGCCGGACCGTGACGGGCAACCCGTCCATGGCACCCAGGATCGCGACGAAGTCCTCCCGCTGCAGCGGCTTGAGCGCGTCCAGCGCCTGCGCCACCCCCTCGTCGCCCTCGGCGAGGATGAGGTCCTCCACCAGCTGGCGGCGATCGCCGAGGAACATGTGCTCGGTCCGGCACAGACCGATGCCCTCGGCGCCGAAGCGGCGGGCGCGCGAGGAGTCGTTGGAGGTGTCGGCGTTCGTCCGCACGCCGAGACGACGCACCCCGTCGGCGTGCGTGAGGATGCGGTGCACGCTGCGGACGAGATCGTCCGCGGCCTCGTCGCCCGTACCCGTGTCAGCGGTGATCTCGCCCTCGAAGTACTGCACGACGGCGCTGGGCACGACCGGCACCTCGCCGCGGTAGACGGCGCCGGTGGAGCCGTCGATCGAGATGACGTCGCCCTCACCCAGCGGCTCACCGCCGCCGTCCGGGATCAGCGTCTTGGCCTTCACGTCGACGGTGATCTCGGCGCCGGAGACGCAGGTCTTGCCCATCCCGCGCGCGACGACGGCGGCGTGCGAGGTGCGCCCGCCGAGCTGGGTGAGGATGCCCCTGGCGGCGATCATGCCGGGCAGGTCGTCGGGGGTCGTCTCGCGGCGGACGAGGATGACGTCCTCACCACGGTCGGCCGCCCGCTTCGCCGCGACCGAGTCGAAGACGATCTTGCCGACGGCGGCGCCGGGTGAGGCGTTGGCCCCCTTGGCGATCTGGTCGCGCTCGGCGTCGGAGTCGAAGCGCGGGAACATCAACTGCGCGAGCTGGGCACCGGTCGTGCGGGTCAGCGCCTCGTC
>JAVEDQ010000393.1 GCA_030840885.1 Frankiaceae bacterium | reverse complement strand
CGGGTACCGTGAAGGACGACGACCGGAGGGATGGCAATGGCCGTATTCATGATCGAGCGACGCTACGCGGATCAGCTCGAGGTCACCGCCGACGGCGCCGCGGGGATCAACCGGATCAACGACGAGGAATCGGTGCGCTGGCTCTACTCGTTCCTCTCGGCCGACAAGCGCAAGACCTACTGCCTGTACGAGGCACCGTCGGAGGACGCGATCCAGCGTGCCGCCGATCGTGCGGGCCTGCCGGCTGACGTCATCGTCGAGGTCACGCAGCTCATCAACGCCGACGGGTCGAGCACGCCCGTCTGACCGACTGCCCGCTCGAGCCTGGTTAGGCCAGCAGGCCGTGGGCGGATGCGTAGAGCGCTGCCTGCGTCCGGTTCTCCGAGCCGGTCTTGGCGAGGATGCTCCGGACGTGGTTGGCCGCGGTGTTCTCGCTGATGACCAACCGAGCCGCGATCTCGCGGTTGCTGAGCCCCCCGCCGAGCAGGCGCACCACCTCGGTCTCCCGTTCCGTCAACCCCGCGTTCCGGACGCGGGGACCCGGCACCGGACGCGCAACGGCGACTGGCGCGATGGCCTCCAGCTGTCGCAGCACCCGGACGTGCCCGAGGGGCTCTGCGAGTGCCCGGGCCTGCTCGACGAGCGCGAAGACGTCGTCGCGGGTCCCCTGCCGACGGGCCAGGTGGCGTGCCTGTGCGGCCAGCGTGAGCGCCTCGTGCACCGGGGACCGCATCCGCCGGTCCATCTCCAGGGCGTCGGCGAACCACCGATCGGCCGTGGGGGCCCCGAGCAGTGAGTCGGTGGCGCCGAGATAGCGGTCGGCGCTGCCGAACACGGCGACGAACTGACCGGCGACGAGGTTGAGGCCGGCGTACTCCAGCAGGCGGCCGCGCAGGTTGCGCAGGGCCAGCTCGTCTCCGAGTTCGAGGGCCGCCTCGGTGAGGAAGGCCAGCACCCCGGGCCACTGTGCGGAGCGCTCGAAGCGTCCGAGGTGTTCGTCGAGGATCCAGTGCAGGAGCCGGCCCGCCGGCTCGTGCATCCCCAGTTCCGTGTAGAGGGCGAGCAGGCCGGGGGCCCAGTGGTCCTCGGGCTTCTCGCGGCCGCTGATCACGCTGCGCGCTACGGTCAGCCGCCCGGTCTCGCGTCGGACCATGAAGGTCTGGACGCCCCAGGAGCCTTCCGTGTCGTCGGTGCCGAAGGACCCTCCGAGGTCGAGTAGTTCGCCGCAGACCCGTTCGGCGTCCTCGAACCGCCCGGCCACGAAGTGCCGCGCGTAGTCGACGCAGCTGGCCATGTAGACGAAGAAGTCCTGCCCGGTCGCCCGGACGGAACGCAGCATGTCGGTGTGCGCGATGTCCATCTCTGCTCGCTGGCCGCGCAGGTAGGCGATCCACGACCGGAAGTAGGCCGGTGCCCCCAGCTGGCCGAGGCTCCCGATCCGGATGGCGAGTTCGGTCAGCCGGGTCGCGCGCTCCAACGTCTCGCTGACATCCGCGGGTCGCTGCCCGTACCAGAGGCTCGCCTGCAGCGTGTCGGCGAGCAGCTGGTCGTCGCCGAGCGCGTCGGCGAGGCCGATGGCCCGCTCGCCCGCGGCGCCGGCCTCCGCCGTCGCGCCGGTGAGGGCAAGGGCCCGGCCGAGGCTGGCGAGCGCCCGGATGTAGTCCGGATCGTTCGTGGAGCGCTCGATGCCCGACAGGCCCGCAGAGAGGAGTTCGACCGATCGGCGGCCCGGATGCCCGGGTCGCCACGCCGCCGCTTCGTAGGCGATGGCTGCTCGCACCCGCTGGCGCGGTTCGCCCGTCACCGCCACCTGCGCCGCCAGCGCGCGGGCCCGCGCGAAGTCACTGCCGAGGACATGGCTCCACGAGGCATCGAGCAGCAGGGTGTCCCGCTCCCGCGGACTCGTGCTCAGACCGGCGGCCTGCTCCAGCGAACGCGCGGCGTCGCCGTGGGCCAGCCCGCGGGAGGCGATGTCTGCGGCACCCACCAGATAGCCGACGGCCTTGCCGGTGAAACCGAGCGTGTGCGCCGCTGCGAAGTGGTAGGCCAACTGCTCGACGTGCTGGTCCGAATCCGGGAACCGGGCCTCGATGACCTGAGCCACGCGTGCGTGCCCGTGTGCCCGACGCGCCGAGGAAAGCAGGCCGAGGACGGCCTCACGCGCGAGCGCATGCGGGAAACGCATCGTCGTCGACGGCGTGCCCTCGGGTGCCCGGACCGGTTCGAGCAGGCCGTGCGCTGCGGCGCTGTCCAACGCCTCCAGGGTGGTGTCGTGACCCCAGTCCGACGCCTCGACGACGGTCACGACGTCGACCTCCTCGCCGACGACGGCGGCGAGCTCGATGACCTGGCGGTGCGGGGTGCTGAGCTTCGCGAGCCGGTTCTCGATGGTGAGCCGTACCGACTCCGGCGCGGTGAGCCCCCCGATCGGTAACGGAGGCACACCACCGGAGCGCGTGATGTCCCACCACAGTTCGCGCAGGTAGAAGGGGTTGCCGCCGGTCTCGGCAATCAGCACGGCGGCCCAGGCCCGCGCCCGGGCCGGGCTGAGGTCGCCCGGCTGCGCCAGCAGGTAGGCGGCGATGTCGTCGGCGTCGAGTCCCGCGAGATCGAGACGCCGCACGCCGTCCAGCCGATACAGGGGAGCGAGGGCCTGCGCGAGGTCGGGGGAATGGTCGGGCGCCGTGGTGCGCATCGACACGAGCACGAGCAGGGGCAGATCGGCGGTGCG
>JAVEDQ010000371.1 GCA_030840885.1 Frankiaceae bacterium | reverse complement strand
CGGCGGCGGGATGCCCTGCTCCTCGGCCCAGGCGAGCAGCCGCTTCACCGCCTCGTCGTGGCCGAGCGGTCCCTCGTTGAGGCGCAGCTCCTTGAGGTGGTTCCACGCGGTTCCGACCAGCGGGCCCGGCGGGATCCCGAGCAGGCTCATGATCTCGTCGCCCCGCAAGTCGGGACGCACCGCCTTGAGGTCCTCCTCGGCCGCGAGCTTGGTGATGCGGGCCTCGAGGTCGTCGTAGGTGCGAGCGAGCGCCGCCGCCTTGCGCCGGTTGCGCGTGGTGCAGTCGGACCGGACGAGCACGTGGAGCCGCTCGAGCAGCGGGCCGGCGTCGGCGACGTAGCGGCGCACCGCGGAGTCGGTCCACTCCCCCTTGCCGTAGCCATGGAAGCGCAGGTGCAGTTCGACGAGCTTGGAGACGTCGTCGACAAAGGCCTTCGGGAAGCGCAGCGCCTTGAGCCGCTTCTTCGTCATCGACGCCCCGACCACCTCGTGGTGGTGGAACGAGACGCCGCCGCCGGGCAGGTGCGCACGGGTCCGCGGCTTGCCGATGTCGTGCAGCAGCGCCGCGATGCGCACGGTCAGATCCGGCCCGCCCAGCCGCTCCTCCAGTGAGATCGCGTTCTCGAGCACCGCCAGCGAGTGGGCGTAGACGTCTTTGTGCTGGTGGTGCTCGTCGATCTCCATCCGCAGCGCGGGCAGCTCCGGTACGACGTGGTCGGCCACCCCGGTGTCGACCAGCAGGGCGAGCCCGGCGACCGGGTCCGGCGCCAGCAGCAGCTTGGCGAACTCGTCCCGGATCCGCTCGGCCGCGACGATGGTGAGCCGCTCGGCCCGGGTCCGCATCGCCTCGACGAGCTCCGGAGCCGGCGTGAGCCCCAGCTGCCCGACGAACCGGGCCGCCCGCAGGATGCGCAGCGGGTCGTCGTCGAAGGACATCTCCGCCGCCGCAGGCGTGCGCAGCTCGCGCCGGGCCAGGTCGGCGAGGCCGCCGAACAGGTCGACGAATTCGTGGCCGGGCACCGAGACCGCCATCGCGTTGATGGTGAAGTCGCGGCGGCGCAGGTCGCCGTCGAGGGAGTCGCCGTAGGACACGTCGGGGTTCCGGGAGGTGCGGTCGTAGGACTCGCTGCGGTAGGTGGTCACCTCGTAGCGGACGCCGCTCCGCTGGAGGCCCACCGTCCCGAAGGCGATACCGACATCCCATACCGCCTCGGCCCAGCCGCGGACCAGGGCCAGCACCTGCTCCGGCCGGGCGTCGGTGGCGAAGTCGTAGTCGACGATGCCGCTGCGTCCGAGCAGCGCGTCGCGGACGGTGCCCCCGACCAGGTAGAGCTCGTGGCCGGCCGCGGCGAAGCGTTCGCCCAGCTCGTCGGCGGCGGCCGGGACCGTCAGCAGCGAACCGACCGCACGCGCTGAGGCGTCGTCAGGGTCGTCGAGACGGAAGCGGGACACGGGATCGACACGGTATCCACTGGAACATCCACTGGGACATCCACTGACCGGCACCGCGTCCGACCACGTGCGTCACCGGACCCGGCGGGAGGTGGCCTCGTTACGATGCCGAACATGCCGTCCCGGCCCGCCTCCTTCTCCCGGCGCCCCATGCGCCGCGTCGAGGAGACCTCCGCCGGTGGCCTCATCCTCGACGCGCTCGCCCTCGATTCCCGGGCCGCGCTGATCGGCCGGCTCGACCGCCGCAACCGGCTGCTGTGGTCGCTGCCCAAGGGTCACGTCGAAGCCGGCGAGACACTGCACCAGGCCGCCGTCCGCGAGGTCGCGGAGGAGACCGGGATCTCCGGACGCATCGTCGCCCCCCTCGGGGTGATCGACTTCTGGTTCGTCGCGGACGGCTGCCGCATCCACAAGACGGTCCATCACTTCCTGCTGCTCGCCGAGGGTGGTGAGCTCTCCGACGCGGACGTGGAGGTCTCGGAGGTGGCATGGGTGCCACTGGCCGAGGTCAGCCGTTCTCTCGCCTACGTCGATGAACGCAGGCTCGTCGACGAGGTGCCCGCGCTGCTCGCGGACTCCGCGTGACGCGCCGGACGATCCGCGGAAGGGCCCGCCTCCCGTCGGCGCTGCTGCTGTTGGTGCTCGTCAGCGCCGTACTGCTGGCCTGTCCGCTGCCGAGCTTTCCGCTGCTCGGGGTCGGCCCCGCGACAGCTACCGGCCCGGGGGCCCAGCCGGCGCCGGGCAGCCGCGTCGGCGTCGTCGTCGACCGGCTCGAACCGGCTGCCCCGCAGCCGACCGACACCCTCGAGGTGACCGGAACGGTCCTCAACCGCGCGGCCGAGCGCTTCGACGTAGTGGAGATCTCGTTGCACCTCGGCGCCCCGGTGGCCGGCAGGACCTCGCTGGCCGGGCTGCGCAACCGGTTCCCGGCGCAGCCGCTGGCCAGCGTTCCCGTGCCGTTGGGCGGCGGTGTGCTCGAGCCCGGTGCACAGGTGCCCTTCACGCTCAGCGAGCCGGTGGCGACGCTGCTGACCCGCGGCCGTGGCGTCTACCCGCTGCAGGTGACCGTCACCGGACGCACCTCCGAGGGTCTGCGTGACCTCGGGACCGCCGACACCTTCCTGCCCTACGTCCCGGCAGCCGGGACTTCTGCGGCGGCCGACGCGACGGCCGACCCGATATCGGCGCTGAGCACGTCACCACTGGACGTCGCCTGGCTGTTGCCGCTGACCGACCGGCCGCGGCTGGCCGCCGACGGAGGGCTCGTCGACGACGAGCTCGCCACCTCGCTCACCGACGGCGGCCCGCTCGCCGACACCCTCGGGGCCGCCGCGGCGTTGCCCGCCGGCACCGTCGTCGTCGATCCCGCCCTGCTGCAGGCCGTACGCACCATGGCCACCGGCCCGTACCAGGTGGGCATCGGCCCAGCCGGAGCTCCGCGGCCGGCCAGTGCGGACGCGCGAGTCTGGCTCGCCCGCCTGGCCACACTGGCCGGAGCCAACGGTCGGCTCGACCTGGCGGCACCCGCGTTCGCCGATGCCGACCTCGAGGCCCTGCTGCACGGGGGCCGGTTCGACCTCGCCACGCGGACGCTGACCCGCAGCCGCGCCGGCGTCCGCGAACTGCTCGGTCGCGACCCCTCCCCGGAGCTCGCGGTCCCGGCCGGCGGTCGGCTCGACCGCACCGAGGCCGACTTCGCCGCGGCTGCCGGGGCCGGTCACGTCCTGGTCGCCCCGGATGCGGTCAGCGGACCGGGGCGGCTCCCGGCGAGTCCGCGCGCATTGGCCCCGGTCATCCCGGATCCGGCGCTGCAACGCCTGCTCGACGACGGGCCCACCGCGGCGCCGTCGCCCCGGCTCGCGGAGCAGGCCGTGCTCGCCGAGCTGGCCGAGGCCTACCTCACCCCGCGGCCGTCCGGACCGCTCGTACTGGCGCCCAGCCGCAACTGGCAACCGAGTGCGGATTGGGCCACCCACCTGGCCTCGCTGACCTCGCGGTACGGCTGGATGCGCCCCGTCGGGCTACCGGACGTGCTGAACGGGAGCACGGCTGCCGCTCGTAGGGCCGGCACCGCGACCGCCCGCGCCACCGGCGCCGAGACCGAGCCGGGGCTCGTCGACCGCGTCTCGGCCGTGCTCGTCGACACCGACGGCTTCGCCGCTGCCCTGCCGCGAGGTCAGACGATCACCCGGCCGGTCGTCGACACGGCGCTCTCGGCCCTCTCCGCCGACCTGGTCGGCGATCCCGCAGCCGCCGAGGCCCGACGCACCTCCGCCGTCGCCGGGCTCGACGCCCTGCGCCACTCGGTGCGCGCCGTCGCGAGCCGTGAGATCACGTTGACGAGCCGCAACGGCCGCATCCCGGTGACTCTCGAGAACAACCTGCCGGTGACGGCCGACGTCACCCTGCGGCTCACGTCGCTGGACCGCTCGCGGGTGCAATCGGACACGTCGGTGACACGCAGCATCCAGCCGGGGCAGAAGGTCCAGGTGGAGGTGGCGGTCCGGGCGACCTCGGCCGGTACCTTCCCGATACGGCTGGCGTTGACCACCCCGGCCGGGGTCCCGCTCAGCCCGCCCCAGCAGGTGCTCGTCCGCTCCACCGCCGCCGGGATCGTCGCCAAGGGGGTCACCGTCGCCGCACTCGCCGTCCTACTGCTCACCGTGCTCGGGCGCGGGGTGCGAGGCGTGATCCGCCGCCGACGCAAGGTCGGCGGCGGTCCGCCCGCCCCGCCGCCCGACCGGCACGACAGCTCCGACACCCAGCCGCCGGTGGCCGCATGAGCCAGCCCGACGACCCCGGCCAGAACCGCCGCGTCGCCCCCGAGGACGCAACCATCGAGTTGCCCGCCCTGAAGCGGCCGACGAACCGCCCCCCCAGTCAGCCCGCGAGCAGCCGCCCTGCCAGCAGCCCAGCGGGCAGCCGACCCACGAGCACTGCCGACGAACCCCCCACGATCGCCCTGCCCGTGATGCCGTTCGTCCCGACCGCCTCCGGGCCGGCGGCGGCGTGGCCGACGACGGAAGCACCCCGGTCGGCAGGACCCCGGTCGGACCCACCGACGGTGTCGGATCCCTCCGACGAGCAACCGACCACGGACCTGTCGAACTCGGGCTCGGGTTCAGCGGCGCAAGCCGCGGTGGGTCTCGGGCGCGCCTCGGGAATCATGGCCCTCGGCACGCTTGCCAGCCGGGTGACCGGCTTCCTCCGGACCGTCGCCATCACCGCGGCGATCGGCACGCTGCTGGTCGGCGACTCCTACAACGTCGCCAACACCACTCCGAACATCCTCTACGACCTGCTGCTCGGCGGCGTCCTCACCAGCGTCGTCGTCCCCGTGCTGGCGCGCGCGTCCCGCGAGGACGACGACGAGGGCATGGCCTTCGCCTCGTCGCTGCTCACCCTCGTCGTCGTCGGCCTGACCGTGATCACCTTGCTCGGGCTGCTCGCGGCGCCGCTGATCATCAAGCTGTACGTCTCCCGGCCCGACGAGGCCGCGACGGCCACGACCTTCCTGCGCTACTTCCTGCCGCAGGTCGTCTTCTACGGCGTCGGCGCCACTGTCGGGGCGATCCTCAACCTGCGGAACCGGTTCGCCGCCCCCATGGCGACCCCGGTGCTGAACAACCTGATCGTCATCGTGACGGCCGGCATCTTCATGCTCACCACCACCGGTGCGCCCACGCTGCAGACCCTCACCAGCGGGCAGGTCGCCCTGCTCGGGATCGGCACCACGCTCGGCATCGTCGTCATGACCGTCGCGCTGCTGCCGAGCCTGCACGCCAGCGGGTTCCGCTACCGCCCCCGGCTCGACCTGCGCCACCCCGGGCTGCGGACCGCCGGCCGCCTCGCCGGCTGGGTGCTGTTCTTCGTCGTCACCAGCCAGGTCAGCTACTTCGTCGTCACCCGCCTGGCCACCGGCGGCGTCGCCTACACGACCTGGTTCAACGCCTACCAGCTCTTCCAGCTGCCCCACGCCATCGTCGCCGTTTCCGTCATCACCGCGCTGTTACCGCGGATGAGCCGGCACGCCGCCGACGACCGCCTCGACCTCGTCCGCGACGACCTCTCCACCGGCCTCCGGCTGGCGAGCGTCGTCATCGTCCCCGCCGCGTTCGGCCTGCTCGCCCTGGCCACCCCGATCAGCGTCGCCATCTTCGCCCACGGCGCCACCAGCGTCGGCGACGCCGGCCGCATCGGTGCCGCCCTCGCCGCCTTCGCGTTCGCGTTGGTGCCGTTCAGCAGCTTCCAGCTCCAACTCCGTGCCTTCTACGCGATGGCCGACAGCCGCACTCCGGCGATGGTCAACCTCGCGGTCGCCGGGACCAACATCGTTGTCGCCCTCGGTCTGTCGGCCGTGTTGCCCGAGCGGGGACGGGCGGTCGCGCTCGCCCTGGCGTTCGCCGCGGCCTACCTGGTCGGCACCCTGTTGTGCGTGCGGCTGCTCCACCGTCGTCTCGATGGGCTCGACCGGCCCCGCATCCTGCACACCGCGATGCGCAGCGCCCTCGCCGGCGGCGCCGCCGCGCTGCTCGCGTTTCTGGTGGCCCAAGGCGTGCTCGTCCTCGTGGGTCGGGGGTCCGCCGGCTCCCTGCTCGCCGTGGTCGTCGGCGGGACGGTCGGGGTCGCGGGCTACGGCCTGCTGGCCTACCGGATGCGGATCGCCGAGCTGACCTCGTTGGTCGGGCAGGTACGCGCCCGGATCGGTCGCTGACCGGACGCGCTACAGCTACGCCTCCCCCGAGCCGATACCAGGTCACCTGGCTCAGGAGGAATCGTGGTTCTCGGCTGGCTCACTCGCGTGGCGCTGGTGCTCACCGTGCTCGGGATCCTGTTGTTCGACGGCTCAGCCCTGCTGGTCGGACGGGTCTCGACCGCTGACGCCGCAGACGCTGCTGCCCAGGCCGCCGCGGACAGCTGGCGGTCGCAGCACAGCTACGCCCGAGCTCTCGCCGCAGCGCAGGGCGCCGCTGTCGACGTCGACGTGGTCGCGAACTCGCTGACCATCACCCAGGACGGGGCGACGCACCTGCGCGTCCGCCACGAGGTCCCCACCCTCGTCGTCCGCCGGTTGCCGCACGCCGAACGGCTCACCTGGGTGACCGCCGAGGGGCAGGGTCGCCCGCCGCTCAGCTGACTCGTCGAGGCCGGATCGGGTGGGGTCCCCCGCCTTGTGAGGCAGAGTTCGTAAACTGGCCGGGAACCGGATTTCGAACTGGTCGGCCGCGCGTCCCCTGGCAAGGCTCGGGACGCCGCCCAGCTCCGGTGTGACGGAGGCGATGTGTCCGACGATGCGAGGTGGACGGCCAGTTCGGCCGCCCGACGCTCGTCGGGGTCGACGACGGCTGGCGCGGGCACGACGCAGTTCTCGTTGGAGGACTCCCCCGCCGCCGAGGCTGGTGCCGGACGGCCGGACGGCCGGACGGCCGGAACCACCGACGCACCGGGCGACGACCGGACGGAGACGCTGGACGTCGTCCCGGCGGACTCCCCCGACGTACCGGGCGCGAGGAGCGACGCCGGCGGCACCGACAACAGAAGCGCCGACACCAGTGACGCCGACACCACGAACACCAACACCAGGAACGACGAGGACGAGGACGACGACGACGACTCCCCCGCCCCCCTCACGACCCAACGGGCCGGCGACGTCCTGGACGGTCGCTACCGGCTCCAGAACCGGGTGGCCCGCCGCGGACCGGTGGCGCTGTGGCGTGGCGACGACCTCGTGTTGGCCCGGCCGGTGGCCGTCCGGGTCCTGGCCCATGCCGAGTCCGAGAGCGTGGCAGGTCGACTCATCGCCGCGGCCGTCCGCTCCGGCCGGTTGGTCCACGCCGGTGCTGCGTCCACCTACGACGCGACCACCAGCGAGACGTCCGGCGGCACCGTCGCCTACGTCGTCAGCGAGTGGGTCGACGGCACCACGCTGACCGGCCTCATCGAGGACGGGCCGTTGTCGCCGGAGCGCTCGGCCCGGATCGTGCTGGCTGTCGCCCGAGTGTTGGTCGCCGCGCACGCCCGCGACCTGACCCACGGCGACCTCCACCCCGGCGACGTGGTCGTGACGCCGCACGGCGGGGTCAAGGTCCTCGACCTCGAGGTCCGTGCGGCGCTCACCGACGAGATCGCCGAGGCGAGCCCGGACGAGCGTCGGCTGCGCGACGTACGAGCCCTCGGCGCCCTGCTCTACGCCTGCCTGACGGGCCGCTGGCCGCTGCCCGGGGACCGGGGGCTGCCGGCCGCACCCAACGGCTCCGACGGCTCGCTGTGCACGCCCCGCCAGCTACGCGCCGGTGTGCCGCGCGACCTGGACACCATCGCGGTGAATGCGCTCGCCGCCGGCCAGACCGAAGGCCAAAACGCAGACCAGACGCTGCACACCGCGGGCGATGTCGTGGAAGCGCTCGAGGCGGTCCCCATCCGCTTCGCCGAGGAGCACACCGACCACTTCAACGCGCTCTACGCCGACGACGACCCCGGCGGCACGACGCTGGTCGAGCCCGCGGGGCAGCCGCTGCCGCGCGCCCGGCCGAGGCGCCGTGCCCGCCGGTTCGTGATCCCGTTGGTCCTGCTGCTCGTGGTCGGGGCGCTCGCCTGGGCCCTGGGGGTGGCGGTCGGTCGCCTGCCCGGGCCGTCGGAGAAGCTGCCGTCACTCGCGCCGCAGAACAATCGCCCCGGGCCCGCGCTCGCCCTGACGTCAGTGACGAGCTTCGACCCCGCCGGCGACGGCAGCGAGCAGGACAGCACCGTGCCCCTCTCGCACGACGGCGACCCGAACACGGCGTGGACGACCGACACCTACCGGAGCGCGGCGTTCGGCAGCCTCAAGCCGGGGGTCGGGCTGAAGGTCGACTTCGGCCAGCCGGAGAAGGTCAGCGCGGTCCGGCTGGCCTTCGCCGCGCCGGGCACCTCGGTCGAGCTGCGGGCGTCCGACACCGACGCCGGTCAGATCGACGGTTACCCCGTCGTGGCGCAGACGGTGGGCGCGGCCAACAACGTGGAGCTGAAGCCCACCGACGAGACCGCCCACCGCTACTGGGTGGTGTGGCTCACGCAGCTGCCGCAGACCGATCGCGGCTTCCGTGGTGAGCTCGACGAGATGGTCTTCCTGTCCTGAAACCAGCCCGGCCGACGGGTCGGCACGACTGCCGGCCCACGGAATGGCAGGGCCCTAGGCTCTGTTAACGCAAGCGTCACGTTCGACAGCAGCGGAGGACAAGTGACCGACAGCGCACAGTTCGGCGACCCGATCGACGTCCGTGACGTCATCATCGTGGGGTCCGGCCCGGCGGGGTACACGGCGGCCGTCTACACCGCCCGGGCGAACCTTCGCCCCCTGGTGCTCGAAGGTGCCGTCAGCTCCGGCGGTGCGTTGATGACCACCACCGAGGTCGAGAACTACCCGGGGTTCCCGCAGGGGATCCAGGGTCCCGACCTGATGGACGGCATGCGCACCCAGGCCGAGCGCTTCGGCGCGGAACTGATCCCGGACGACGCCGTCGAGGTCGACCTGCAGGCGGAGCCGAAGGTCGTGAAGACCTCCGACGCCACGTACTACGGCCGCACGGTCATCCTCGCCACCGGGTCCCAGTGGCGCACGCTCGGCCTGGACAGCGAGCAGCGGCTGTTCGCCCACGGCGTCTCGGCCTGTGCGACCTGCGACGGCTTCTTCTTCCGCGACCAGGACATCGTCGTGGTCGGTGGAGGTGACGCCGCGATGGAGGAGGCGACGTTCCTCACCCGCTTCGCGCGCACCGTGACGATCGTCCACCGCCGGGATCGCCTGCGGGCCAGCGCGATCATGCAGCAGCGGGCGTTCACCAACGACAAGATCCGCTTCCTCTGGAACACCGCCATCGACGAGGTCCTCGGCGACACCCGGATGGAAGGCCTGCGCGTCCACGACCTCGTCACCGGTGAGCAGCGGGATCTGCCCTTCACGGGCATGTTCCTCGCCATCGGCCACGACCCCCGTTCGGAGTTGTTCCGCGGCCAGGTCGAACTCGACGAGGGTGGCTACGTCCTCGTGGACAGCCCCGGGACCCGCACCAACCTCCCCGGAGTGTTCGCCTGCGGCGACCTGGTCGACCACACCTACCGGCAGGCCATCACGGCAGCCGGCAGTGGCTGCGCCGCCGCACTCGACGCCGAGCGCTGGATCGCGGCGCAGGACGAGGCCCCCACCTCGGCGCCCGACGCCACCGAGCGCATGCCGATCGCGCCGGCCGAGCCCTCCCTGGCCTGAACGGCCGGCACAGCCCGTGCCGCCGATCATCCGCTTCCCACTCCCCACCAGCAGTTCCGGAAAGGAATCCCATGGGCGACACCGTGCCCGTCAACGACGACAGCTTCAGCACCGAGGTGCTCGCGAGCGACAAGCCCGTGCTCGTCGACTTCTGGGCCGAGTTGTGCGGCCCCTGCAAGATGGTCGCGCCCGTACTCGAG
>JAVEDQ010000049.1 GCA_030840885.1 Frankiaceae bacterium | reverse complement strand
AAGCTGCACCTCGTCGAGTACTTCCTGTCGGTCTCCGAGGGCTTGGTCCGTGCGCTCTACGAGCGCCCGTGTGTCCTGAAGCGGCACCCCGATGGCGCCGACGCCGAGGCGATCTACCAGAAGCGCGTGCCGGACAAGCGCCCCGACTGGATCGAGACGGCGCGCGTCGACTTCCCCTCCGGCCGGCACGCCGACGAGCTGTGCGTCACGCACCCGGCGGCGTTGGCCTGGGCGGCCAACCTCGGCACGCTCGACTTCCACCCGTGGCCCTCACGGCGGGCCGACCCGGAGAGCCCCGACGAGCTCCGGATCGACCTCGACCCGCAACCGGGGGTCGGGTGGAAGGAGATCCGGGCGGTCGCGCTCTGCGTGCAGGAGGTGCTCGAGGAGCTCGGGCTGGTCGGGTGGCCGAAGACGAGCGGCAGCAAGGGCATCCACATCTACGTGCGCGTGGCCCCGCACCACAGCTTCACAGCCGCCCGGAGGGCTGCGCTGGCGCTCGGCCGCGAAGTCGCCCGGCGGCGTCCGGACCTGGCCACCACCGCCTGGTGGAAGGAGGAGCGGGGCGAGCGCGTCTTCATCGACTACAACCGCATGGCGCGGGATCAGACGATCGCGAGCAGCTACAGCGTCCGCGCCCGTCCCACGGCGACCGTCTCAGCTCCGTTGACGTGGGACGAGGTGCCCGACGCCGAGATCGAGGACTTCACCATGGCGACGATGCCGGCCCGCTTCGCGCGGCTCGGTGACCTGCACGCCGGCATGGACGCGGCAGTCGGGGACCTCACCGCGCTGCTCGAGCTGGCCGACCGCGATGAGCACGATCGAGGGCTCGGCGATGCGCCGTACCCGCCCCAATTCCCGAAAATGCCCGGGGAGCCCAAGCGGGTACAGCCGAGTCGCGCGAAGCGCTGAATGATACGCAGCGTGGTCGGCTGTGCCGCGCGCGTATGCGGGCGGACGGCTGGTGCGGAGACAGGGTCCGTCGCGGGCGCAGACGCTGCGTCACGCCGCGACAAGCAAATGTGGCGCCGGCCATGACAATGGCCGGTCCCGCGGCAGACGGCGCCACTCACCCACCAGCCGTACCCGTTAGGCGGATACCCGCAGGTGCTCGCGCTGTCAGTGGCCCGAAAGGGTGGTTCTGGACCTGTTCGGGCCCTCAACCGGACCTGGTCATCCGCCGATGGGTCACCTGACGGGGTGAACATTGCGTTGCCTGCTTATTACTTCCCGGCAGTTCGTCACTTTCGGCTGCAGGAGTCGTTCTCCCCAGTAAGAATTCCTTGTGGAGAAGTCGCACGTGTTCACCCAGCGTGAGCGAAGCGGCTTCGCCGGGACCGGGCAGGGCATGCCGGTCCGCTCGGGGGACACATCGGGGGGAGCATTAGTGACGGAGGCGCCACCGCAGCCGCGCACCGCGTTCGTGGACCGTCGTACGGCGACCCGGTCGCCCATGCCCAACCCGGGACGACGGGCCAGTGACCGCGCGGACTACCTCGCCGAACTGGCGCGCCGCACCGAGGCCACCGAGCTGTCGGGAACGCCCGACTGGCTGCGTCGCTACGCCCAGCGGCTCGTCGCGGTGGACCTCGTCGGTTCGCTGTTGGCGGCCACCCTGGCGCTCGCCGTCCGCTTCGGCGACAACTTCAGCATCAGCTACCTCGTCGTCACGCTGCTGTTCCCGCTCGGCTTCGTCGCCTTCGTCGGCGCCAACCGCGCTTACGAGCCCCGGTTCCTCGGGGCAGGGGCCGACGAGTACCGCCGCTCGCTCGAGGCCTCGATGCGCTACGGCGCCGTCATCGCCGTCACCGCCTACGCCCTCGGCTCCTCGCTGGCCCGCGGCTACCTGTTCCTCGCGCTGCCGCTCGCCACGGTCATCGCCCTCGCCTGCCGCCGCATCGCCCGCGACATGGTCGGCCGGGCGCGCCGCGAAGGCACCGGCTGCCAGCACCGGGTGATCGTGGCCGGCACCGAGCGCGCCGCGGCCGAACTCATCCGGCAGGTGCGGCAGCACGCCGAGGCCGGCTTCGAGGTCGTCGCCGCCTGCGTGACCCGCTGCTCCGGCCGCACCATCGAGGGCGTACCCGTCATCGGCACCTCCGCTCAGCTCGTCGAGGCGCTCCGCGTCACCTCGGCCGACACCGTCGCCGTCGCAGCCTGGTCCGACCTCAGCCAGTCCGAACTCCGCCGCCTGTCGTGGCGGCTCGAGGGCAGCGGCGTCACCGTCGTCGTCGCCCCGCAGCTGACCGACATCGCCGGCCCCCGCATCCACGTCCGTCCCGTCGCGGGCCTGCCGCTGCTGCACATCGAGCAGCCCGAGTTCCGGGGCATGCGCCGCGTCATCAAGTCCGGGATCGACCGCTCGGTCGCGCTCGTGGCCCTGCTGCTGCTGAGCCCGCTGCTGCTCGGCGTGGCCGCCGTCATCCGCCTCACCAGCCGCGGACCGGCCATGTTCAAGCAGGTCCGGGTGGGCGCCCAGGGCACGCACTTCACGATGTTGAAGTTCCGCAGCATGCGCTCCGACGCGGAGGCGCAGCTCGCCGCACTGCGCGCCCTCAACGAGAACAGCGACGGTCTGCTGTTCAAGATGCGCGAGGACCCGCGCATCACCAGTGTGGGCAAGTGGCTGCGCCGGTTCTCCCTCGACGAGCTGCCGCAGCTGATCAACGTCCTCTTCGGTCAGATGTCGCTGGTCGGGCCACGGCCGCCGTTGCCCAGCGAGGTCGAGCGGTACGGCGGCGACGTCAGCCGCCGGCTGCTCGTCAAGCCCGGGCTCACCGGCCTGTGGCAGATCAGCGGTCGATCCGAGCTCCCCTGGGACGAGGCCGTGCGCCTCGACCTGCACTACGTGGAGAACTGGTCGCTGGCCCTGGACTTCCTCATCTGCTGGCGGACCTTCAACGCCGTCATCCGCCGGCGCGGCGCCTACTAGGCCTGAGTGGCGCCGAGCCGACCGCTCGCCGTCAGCTGGTCGACGATCTGGTCGACCACATCGGACGGGTCGCGACCGGTGGTGTCGGCGACGACCTCGGCGTCGGCGGGTACCTCGTAAGGGTCCGAGATGCCGGTGAAGGCTGGTAGCGCCCCGGAGCGGGCCCGCGCGTAGAGGCCCTTGCGGTCCCGGCGCTCGCACTCCTCGAGCGGAGTGGCGATGTGGACCAGGACGAAGCCGGCGACCGGCGACGCCTGCTCCACCATGGCGCGGACCTCCCGGCGGGTGCGGTCGTAGGGCGCGATGGGGGCGCACACCGCCACCCCGCCGGCTGCCGAGACCTGGGCGGCGGCCCAGCCGATGCGACGCACGTTGGTGTCGCGGTCCTCGCGGGAGAAGCCGAGGCCGGCGGTCAGGTGACGTCGCACCCGGTCGCCGTCGAGCAGCAGCACCCGTCGCTCGGTCAGCTCGGCCAGCCTCGCCGCGAGCAGCCCCGCGACCGTCGACTTGCCGCTGCCGGAGAGTCCGGTGAAGAAGACCGTGAAGCCCTGCTCGGCCAACGGTCGGTGCGCGCGACGGAGTGCGGCCAGCACCTCTGCCGGCCCGACGCCGTCGGCTCGGGTGGTCCCGTCCAGCGCGGCGACGACCGCTGCGTCGCCCGGCGAGCCGGGGGCGGCCTCGACATGGAGCGCTTCCTCAGGCAGGCCGTAGCCGACGGCAACCCGTCGACGCTGCTCGACGGGGGCGTCGGCGGCCAGCGGCAGGACGAGCAGCAGGACGCGGTCGTCGGACCAGCGGGCGAGCCCGGCCCGGAGGGCGGCGAGGCGGGCGTGATGCGCGGTGTCGGTCGCCTCGACCCCACCGGCCAGGAGCGCGACGACGACGCCGTCGTGGCCGCTGTCGAGCAGCTTGCCGATTCGATCGAGGTCGGCGTCGAACAACGCCCGGTCGGTCACGATGCCAGCGGGTCGCCGCCACCCGCGCGCCGCGAGCTCGGCCGCGACCCCGGCGGGGGAGCGGCGCAGCTCGGGAACGTCGGGATGGACGGGCAGCCGGACGCCGAGCAGGTCCCCAGTGGTTACGCCGGCATCGGTTGCGGTCGCGGTCAGCACGGCGAGCAGCACGCCCTCCGGGTCACGGACGGCCAGCTGCGTCCTGGCCGGAACTGCGTCGCCGGGCGGAGCCGGGAAGCGCACGGGCTCGGTCGCCAGCTCGGGCAGCGCCAGCCGCAGCTCGAGGTCGGAGAGGGCGCGTCCGTCGAGGACGATCTCGGGCCAGCCGGCGGCATCCCGATCGAGTGCGGCGGCGGCCTCGCGCGTCACCAGGAGATCGGCGGTACCAGCGGCGGGAACCATGAGGGGTCAGTCTGGCAGAATCTCGCGATCATGGACGACGACTGGGCCGTTGACGCTGCGTTCGCTTCGCGGCTGGCCACCGACGCCGTACGGCTGTTGCAGGCGCTGCGCGTCGAGATGGCCGGGGCCGCCGTCGACGAGCTCCGCGATGCCGGTGACCGGCGCTCGCACGAGTTCCTCATGGCCGCGTTCGCCGCCGACCGGCCGGACGACGCCGTCCTCTCCGAGGAAGGTGTCGACGGCCCGGCGCGGCTGTCGGCGGACCGGGTGTGGATCGTCGACCCGCTCGACGGCACCCGCGAATTCGGGGAGGGCCGCGAGGACTGGGCGGTGCACGTCGCGCTCTGGCGCGGCAGCTCCGGGACGGGTGAGCTCGTCGTCGGAGCCGTGGGCCTGCCGGACGGCGTGACGCTGGTCTCGTCACCGGCGCCGCCGACCCCAAGGGTGACGGACCGTCCGCCGCGGGTGGTGGCCAGCCGCACCCGGGCACCGGAGGTCGTCGGCGAGGTTGTCGCCGCACTCGGGGGAGAGCAGGTGCCGCTCGGTTCGGCAGGGGCCAAGATCGCGTCCGTCGTCCGGGGTGAGGCCGACGCGTATGTCCACTCCGGCGG
>JAVEDQ010000360.1 GCA_030840885.1 Frankiaceae bacterium | reverse complement strand
GATCGACTGGAGCGCCAATGACAACGACGACATGGCGGCCGACAACGCTGCGCCGACGGCTCGCTCTTGTCCTCGGCGTTCTGGTCGCGTTGGCCGGCACCGGGGGGCTGACCCTGCGTCCCGCAGCGGCGGCCGACGTCGCCGGCGTCGCCTCCCTCGTCGACGACGGCGCCTGGTGCTGGTTCCAGGACCCGCGGGCCGTGCACCACGTGAGTGCCCGCGACCGGACCTACGTCGGCTACGTCACGTCCACCGGTGACATCGACGTTGTCAGCGTGGACAACGGCACCGGGCAGCTGGTCCACACCACGCTGCACCCGGCCTTCCAGGCCGACGACCACGCCTCACCCGGCATCGTCGTCCTGCCGAACGGCATCGTCGCGGTCTTCTACTCCGCTCACGGTGGTCAGCAGATGTTCTACCGGCTGTCCGTGCGGCCGGAGGACGTGAGCGCATTCGGGCCGGAGCGGACTGTGGGGACGAACACCGTCGGCACGAGCGGCTACACCTACGCGAATCCGATTTACCTGCCGGCCGAGGGCCGGACCTATCTCTTCTTCCGCTCGGCCGACAACCGGCCGGCCGTGACCTGGAGCGCGGACCTCCGGACGTGGTCGAAGGCGACCGACCTGATCTACCCGGACAAGTCGGGCGCTGCGGCGCGCCCGTACGTCAAGTACGGCACCAACGGTCGAGACGCCATCTCGATCGCCTTCAACGACGGTCACCCGCGCGACGTCCCCACCAACTCGGTCTACGTGGCCGTCCTGCGCGGCGGGGTCCTGCACAGCGCCGACGGCACGCCGCTCGCGGCCGTCGATCCGGCCCGGGTCGGGGGCGCGGTCACCCCGCTGCCCCTGCACTCCGCCCGGCTACGACCCGTGTACGACGGCGCTGGTGCGGGTGGGAAGGCCTGGGTGCACAGCACTGCGCTCGACGCCGATTCGCGGCCGGTCGTTGCCTACGCGACCTTCCCGCGGGACACCACGCCGACGGACACCGACCACCGGTACCGGTACGCGGCCTGGAACGGCACCGCGTGGAACGACCGGGAGTTCGCCCGAGCGGGCGGGTCCATCGCGACGACCGGCGGCGAGGACGACTACTCCGGCGGCATGGACCTCGACCACAACGACCCTTCTGTGCTGTACGCCTCCCGGCAGGTCGGCTCGGTTTTCGAAGTCGAGCGGTGGCACACCCCCGACCTGGGACGGACCTTCGAGGCCCCTACCCGGCTGACGCCGGGGGCGACCGAGAAGAACGTCCGACCCGTCGTGCCCTGGGGCCCGCCTGGTGATGTGAAGGTGTTGTGGATGTCCGGGCGCTACGACCACTGGCGCGCCCAGTACCGCACGCGCGTCCGCATGCTGACGAGCGGCCCATACCCGACGACGGCTCGCATCAGCGTTTCCGGAACCGCTGTGACGGCCGGCGCGCCGGTGCGGGTGGCTGCTCGCTGGGTGCAGGGCTATCAGGGGCCGTCGATCCCAGGCGGAACCGCCACGCTCTACGCTTCGGTCGGGGGCGGATCGGCGGCGCCGGTCGCCACGGCCCGGACCGACAGCAGCGGCCTCGCATCGTTCGACGTCCGGCCGACGCGGGCGACGCGCTACGAGGTCCGTCTCGCGGCGGTTGCGCCGTGGTCCGCGGCGACGACGCCGCCGGTCGACGTCGTCACCGCGAAGTCGAGCGCCGCCCGTCTTTCCGTCGACCGGACCACCATCCGACGGGGCCAGCCGGTGGTGGTCGGGATGCGCGTCGTCGACGCCGTCACCAACGTCGGCCTCGCTGGTGTGCGGGTCGCTCTATGGCAGACCGTCGACGGCACCAACTGGATGTCGGCAGCGAGCGTCGTCACCGACGCCACAGGGTTGGCACGGGTCACGCGCTACCCGACCGTTCCGGTGCGGTACCAGGCGCGGTTCACCGGCGGTGCGGGATACGGGCCGTCTGCCAGCGGGACGATCCGGGTCGTGGTCACCGCCTGACCGCGGAGGGGTTGCTCGTCGTGTGACGGTTCAGGCCCGCGCGAGCAACGCCTCCGCGTGACGAAGGACCGGACCGTCGACCATGCCGCCCTCGAAGGCGAACACGCCGCGGTTGCCCTCGGCAGCGGCGAGCACGCGGCGGGCCCAGTCGAGCTGGTCGTCGGTCGGCCGGTAGGCCACGCGGACGATCTCGACCTGGTTCGGATGGATGCACGCGGTGGCACTGAACCCGCAGGCCGCGGCGTCCTCGGCCTCGTCGCGGAACCCGTCGAGGTCGCCGATGGCGAGGTGCACGGCATCGATCGCGACCCGACGGTGCGCGCCGGCGGCGAGTAGCACGAGGCTGCGGGCGGTGCGGGCGACGTCGCGGTAGGTGCCCGCGCGCGAGCCCGTGCCAGACGGGAAGCGACTGGATCGCCCGCCCAACCCGGCGACGAGGTCCTCCGCGCCCCACATCAGCGCGACGGTCGGGGCTGCGGCGGCGATCTCGACCGCGTTGGTCACGCCGAGCGGGGTCTCGCACAGCCCGATCACCTGACGCCCGGCGAGGCTCTCGACCTGCGCCGCCGACTCGGTCTTGGCCAGCATGACCGTCGCGTAGCCGGTCTGCGCGAGGGCCTCGAGGTCGCGGGCGTGGTCGTCGGTCCCGGCCGGGTTGACGCGCACGACGGTGCGGGCGGGGTCCAGCGACGACTCGACCAGCGCACGACGGGCGTCGTCCTTCGTCGCGGGTCCGACGCCGTCCTCGAGATCGAGGATCACGACGTCGGCAGCGGCTGCGGCCTTGGCGAACCGCTCCGGCCGGTCGGCGGGGCAGAACAGCAGCGCGGGACCAGCGGGCACCCAACTGCTCATGCGGGCTGCATCCGCACCGGTCGCATCAAGACCAAGGTCGAGCGGACCGCCACCGCCACGACCTCGCCGCGCTGGTTGCGGGCGGTGTGCTCGAGTTCGACGATGCCCTCGCCCGGTCGGCTGGAACTCGCGCGCTTACCGCGCACGACCGTCTCCGCGTAGAGCGTGTCCCCGACGAGCACCGGCTTCGGGAACCGCACCTCGCTGAACCCGAGATTCGCGACGATCGTGCCCTGCGTCAGCTGCGTGACCGACAGCCCGACCAGCGTCGAGAGCGTGAACATGCTGTTGACCAGCGGCTGCCCGAACGCCGTGCCGGCGCTCCAGGCGGCATCGAGGTGCAGCGCCTGGGTGTTCATCGTCAGGGTCGTGAACAGCACGTTGTCGGCGTCGGTGACCGTCCGGCCGGGCCGGTGCAGGTAGACCGCAGCCTCGTCGAAGTCCTCGAACCACAGACCACGTTGCTCGACCTCGCGCCGCCCGTCCTCGCGCGCACCTGCTGCGGCCACGGCTCAGAGCCCCAGCGTCCGCGCGATGAGCATCAGCTGCACCTCGGTGGTGCCCTCACCGATCTCGAGGACCTTGCTGTCCCGGTAGTGCCGGGCGACGGGGTACTCGTTCATGAAGCCGTAGCCGCCGTGGATCTGCGTCGCGTCGCGGGCGTTGTCCATCGCGGCCTCGCTGGAGATCATCTTCGCGATCGATGCCTCCTTCTTGAACGGCAGGCCGGCGAGCATCTTCGCGGCCGCGTCGTAGTAGGCGGTGCGGGCGGCGTAGGTCCGGGCCTCCATCCGAGCGATCTTGAACGCGATGGCCTGGTTCTGCCCGATCTGCCGGCCGAACGCCTCGCGTTCCTTCGCGTACTTCACGCTCTCGTCGACGCACCCCTGCGCCACCCCGACCGCCAGCGCGCTGATGGCGACGCGGCCCTCGTCGAGGATCTGCAGGAAGCCCGCGTAACCACGGCCGCGCTCGCCGAGCAGGTTCTCCTCGGGCACGCGCACGTCGTCGAACGACAGCGGATGGGTGTCCGAGGCGTTCCACCCGAGCTTGTTGTACGGCGGCTCGGCGGTGAAGCCCGTCGTGGGGACGGGCACGAGGATGGAGCTGATCTCCTTCCGGCCGGACTCGTTCGTTCCGGTGACCGCGGTGACGGTCACCAGCTCGGTGATGTCGGTGCCGGAGTTGGTGATGAACGCCTTGCTGCCATTGATCACCCAGTGCCCGTCCTCGAGGCGGGCGGTGGTGCGGGTTGCACCGGCGTCGCTGCCGCCGCCGGCTTCGGTGAGGCCGAACGCACCGAGGGCCTCACCGCTGCACATCCGGGGGAGCCAGCGCTGCTTCTGCTCCTCGGTGCCGAAGCGGAACACCGGCATCGCCCCGAGCGAGACGCCGGCCTCCAGCGTGATCGCGACGCTCTGGTCGACGCGGGCGAGTTCCTCGAGGGCCAGGCAGAGCGTGAAGTAGTCGCCGCCCATGCCGCCGTGTTCCTCGGGGAACGGCAGGCCGAACAGTCCCATCTCGCCCATCCCGCGGACGACGTCGTACGGGAAGGTCTTGGTCGCGTCGTGGTGGGCGGCGACGGGAGCGACCACCTCGCGGGCGAACTCCTGGACGGTCTTGCGAAGCTGGTCCTGCTCGGGGGTCAGGCGGGTGTCGAGCATCTACTTCTCCTCGCTTACTGCGAATCTGCTGCTGGGTCGGGTGGTGTCACGCGCGCCAGCACCTGGTCGACGGCGACCTGGTCACCGACGCGGACCAGGAGCTCGACCGTCCCGGCGAGCGGAGCGTGCAGGACGTGTTCCATCTTCATCGCCTCGAGGACGAGCAGCGGCTGCCCGGCCTCCACGAAGGCTCCGGCCTCGGCGGGGCGGTCGACGACGGAGCCGGGCATGGGGCTGCGCACCTCGCCGTCGGCGGCCCCGGCGTCGGCCTTCGTCCGGAGCGGCGGGGCGTCGGGAACGTGCCAGGCGGAGCCGTCGACACCGACCCAGCCGTCGCGTACGAACACGTGCCGGGTGGTGCCGTCGAGCGTCAGGAGCAGGCCGTCCGCGGTATGGACGGCGGAGGCGCGCTGCGTGCGGTCCCCGAGGTGCAGCTCGGCGTCGTCGGTGGTGCCGGTGACGGTCAGGACCATGCGCTGCCCGGCGGCGTCGAGTACGTCGAAGCGCACCGGAGCGCGGCCGGAGAGGCGGAACCCGGTGAGGTGGTCCCAGGGGTCCCAGGAGTCGCTGCCACGCAGCTCGGCCAACCGGCCGAGGGCGACGGCGGCGGAGGCCAGGTCGGGGACGTCGGTGCTGGTGAGCGAATCGAGCTTGCGTTCGATGAGGCCGGTGTCGAGCCGACCGGCACGGACGTCGTCGTCGGTGACCAGCGCACGGAGGAAGGCGACGTTGGTGCCGAGGCCGAGCACGGCCGTCCCGCGCAGCGCGGCGTCCAGCCGGCCGAGGGCCGCCGTCCGATCCGGCGCCCAGGCGATGACCTTGGCGAGCATCGGGTCGTAGACGGTCGCGACGTCGG
>JAVEDQ010000337.1 GCA_030840885.1 Frankiaceae bacterium | reverse complement strand
GCCGCCCGGACCTGGACAGCCGGCCGCCGAAAAGGTCGCGCCGAAACCACGCCTGCTCGGACGAACGCGACTTACTTCAGGACCTGCCGGGCCATCACCATGCGCTGGATCTGATTGGTTCCCTCATAGATCTGAGTGATCTTCGCATCACGCATCATGCGCTCGACCGGGAAGTCCTGGGTGAACCCGTAGCCGCCGAACAGTTGCACCGCGTCGGTGGTGACCGACATCGCGGTGTCGGAGGCGAAGCACTTGGCCGCCGAGGACTTGAAGGTCATGTCCGCGCCGCCGCGCTCCGCGGTCGCGGCCGCGACGTAGACCAGCTGGCGTGCGGCCTCTACAGCCATGGCCATGTCGGCCAGCATGAACTGCACGCCCTGGAACTCCGAGACGGCCTTGCCGAACTGCCGGCGCTCCTTCACGTAACCCACTGCGGCGTCCAGCGCCCCCTGCGCGATGCCGACGGCCTGGGCGCCGATCGCGAGCCGGGTGTGGTCGAGCGTCTTCAGAGCCGTCTTGAAGCCGGTCCCCGGCTCACCGATCATCCGGTCGGCCGGGATGGTGCAGTCGTCGAAGTAGATCTCCCGCGTGGGCGAGCCCTTGATCCCGAGCTTGCGCTCCTTCTCACCCCAGCTGAACCCGGGGTCGTCGGCATGCACCACGAAGGCGCTGATGCCGCGGGCACCGGCGCTCGGGTCGGTGACGGCCATGACCGTGTAGTGCGTGCTCACGCCCGCGTTGGTGATCCACATCTTGCTGCCGTTGAGCACGAAGGTGTCACCGTCGGCCACCGCACGGGTCTTCATCGCCGCGGCGTCGCTGCCGGCCTCGCGCTCGGAGAGTGCGTAGGACCAGAACGACTCACCGCTGGCGACGTCCGGGAGGTAGCGGTGCTTCATCTCCTCCGAGCCGGAGAGGATCATGCCCATCGTCCCGAGCTTGTTGCCCATGGGGATGAGCGAGGACGACGCGCAGACCCTCGCGACCTCCTCCACGACGATGCAGGAGGCGATCTTGTCGGCGCCCGCGCCGCCGTAGGCCTCCGGCACGTGGATCGCCGTCATGTCGTTGGCCTTGAGGGCCGCGTAGACGTCGGTCGGGAACTCGGCCTTCGCGTCGATCTCGGCGGCCCGCGGCGCGATCACGTCCTCGGAGAGCTCGCGGATGGACTTCCGCAGGAGCTCGTGCTCCTCGGTCAGTCCGTAGATGTCGTATCCGGGGTTCATCACGAGCCTTCTTCCTGTTGATTCCTCTCCCGAAAGCGTATGGCGAGCCGATCGCTACCGTGTGACCGTGTCTAGCCCCCGCCTTACCGTCATCGGCACCGGGTATCTGGGTGCCACCCACGCAGCCTGCATGGCTGAGCTGGGCTTCGAAGTGCTCGGGTTGGACGTCGACCCGGCCAAGATCGAGAAGCTCGCTGCCGGTGAGGTGCCGTTCTTCGAGCCCGGACTCGAGGAACTGCTCCGCAAGAACGTCGACGCGGGCCGGCTGCGGTTCACGACCTCGTTCCAGGAGGTCGGCGAGTTCGGCGACGTGCACTTCCTCTGCGTGGGAACGCCGCAGAAGAAGGGCGAGTACGCCGCCGACATGCGTTACGTCTTCGAGGCGACCGAGTCCCTCCTCCCCTACCTCAAGCCCAACTCGCTGTTCGTGGGCAAATCGACCGTGCCGGCCGGGACGGCGAGCCGCATCGCGGAGATGCTGGCCGACAAGGGCCCCGACGGCGTCGAGCTGGCCTGGAACCCGGAGTTCCTCCGCGAGGGCTGGGCGGTGCAGGACACCCTTCGCCCGGACCGGTTGGTGATCGGCATCGAGCCGGGCGGCCGTGCCGAGCAGGTGTTGCGCGAGGTCTACAAGCCGCTGCTCGACGCCGAGGTGCCGATGGTGGTCACCGACTACGCCACCGCCGAGTTGGTCAAGGTGTCCGCCAACGCCTTCCTCGCCACCAAGATCAGCTTCATCAACGCGATGGCCGAGGTCTGCGAGGTCACCGGCGCCGACGTCAAGCAGCTGTCCAAGGCGCTGTCGTTCGACACCCGCATCGGCGGCCGGTTCCTGCACGCCGGGCTCGGCTTCGGCGGCGGCTGCCTGCCCAAGGACATCCGTGCCTTCATGGCCCGCGCCGGGGAGCTCGGCGTGGACCAGGCGCTGTCGTTCCTCAAGGAGGTCGACGCCATCAACATGCGTCGCCGCAGCCGCATGGTCGATCTGGCCCGCGAACTCACCGGCGGCAGCTTCCACGGCGGTGTGAAGGTCGGCGTCCTCGGCGCCGCCTTCAAGCCGAACTCCGACGACATCCGCGACTCACCGGCGCTCGACGTCGCCGCGGCGATCCACCTGCAGGGCGCCGAGGTCCGCGTGTACGACCCGGCCGCGAACGACAACGCCTCCCGCGCCCACCCCGAGCTCACCTACTGCCGCTCGGCCCAGGAGGCGGTCGCCGACGCCCACGTCGTGCTGCACCTGACCGAGTGGCGCGAGTTCCGCGACATGGACCCCTCCGCCCTGAACGGCGTCGCCCTCAAGCGCATCGTCGACGGCCGCAACGCCCTCGATGCCGAGCTCTGGCGCAACGCCGGCTGGGTCTACCGCGCCCTCGGCCGGCCGCAGCAGGCGGTCGGCGGACCGTCGGCGTCCCAGTCCGACGAATAACAAGTCCGACGAGTAGCAGTCCGATGAGTCGGCGTACTCAGGACGCCTGAGCTCGCGCGCTCTCGGACGCCAGCGCGGTTGACGGGAGCGTGGCGGCATGCCATCCGCGTCCGCTCGCCCGGCCCTGGGCGACCCGGCCGCTCGTCGTGGCCGCCGCCGTCCTCGTCACCGCCGTCTGCTGCTGGGCGTGCTCGATCGGGATCGGCGGGTAGGACGCTGACATGTGGCAGAACGACCCGGACACCGTTCGACGACTCCTCGACGCCGAGACCTGGGCGGTGGTGGGACTGACCGGCGACCCGAGCCGCACCGCCTACAGCATCGCCGGCTGGCTGCAGCAGCACGGCAAACGGATCGTGCCGGTCAACCCGCGCGGCGACACGGTTCTCGGCCAGCCGGGCTACCGCTCGGTCGCGGACATCGACTTCGGCATCGACGTGGTGGACGTGTTCCGCCGCAGCGAGTTCGCCGGGCCGCACGCCGACGAGGCGATCGCCGCAGGTGCGGCGGTGTGGTTACAGCTCGGGGTCGTCGACGAGGCGGCGGCAGCCCGGGTGCGCGCGGCCGGGCTCGACATGGTCATGGACACCTGCCCGAAGATCGAAGCGCCCCGGCTGGGCTGGCCGAGGAACTGACCCTGGTCGCTCACGACGCTTCCTGTGACCTCCCGGTGTGTGCGGCGTCGCGGTGTGGCGCGCGGGTCGGGCAGGCCGGTGGTGGGTAACCTCAGCAACGTGGTAACGAAGGCAGAGGTGCGCCCGTGCAGTTGATCCGCTCGATCTACGGGCGGTGGCGCACCCTCGTCCACGAGCTCGCGAAGTTCGGCATCGTCGGTGCGGTCTGCTATCTCATCGACTTCGGCCTGTTCAACGTCTGCCACATCTGGGTCTTCGACCTCGGCCCGCTCACGTCGAAGGTCATCTCGACGGTCGTGGCCGCCACCTGCGCCTACTTCGGCAACCGGCACTGGTCGTTCCGGCACCGGGCCCGCAGCGGGGTCCGCCGCGAGTACTCGCTGTTCATCATCCTGAACGCCATCGGCCTGGCCATCGCCCTCGCGTGCCTCGGTTTCGGCGTCTACGTCCTCGGCCAGGACAGCCCCCTCGCCGCGAACATCTGGGGCAACGTCGTCGGGACCGGGCTGGGCACGGTCTTCCGCTTCTGGGCGTACAAGAAGTACGTGTTCCTGCACCCGGAGGACCCGAAGGCGCGCGAGAGCGCCGAGGTCATCAGCGAGCGGTTGTCCTCGCGCCAGTCGGTCAGCTGACCCAGCGGTCGCGCCGGTCAGCCGGTGCGGCGCACCCCGTACGGGGCGAGGTGCCCGTAGCCACGGACGCGGAAAGTCCGCAGCTTGACCGCCTCGATGCCGTCGACCTCATCCATCTGGGCCGCGAACTCGCGATCGCAGGCGACGGTGTTCGGCCGGGCCACCCCGGTGCAGCGGCTGGCCAGGTTGACGACTGGACCGAACAGGTCCCCGCCGTGCGTCAGCGCCGGGCCCCACGCCAGCCCGACCCGCACCGCGGGCACGCGTACGGCGTCGGAGGCGAACGTCTCGGCGAGTTCGAGGGCGACGCGGGCGGCGGCCTCGGCCGTCGAGATCACGAACATCACCTCGTCGCCGAGAGTCTTGATCACGCGCCCGCCGCGGCCCACGACGATGTCGGACGCCGAGGACTCGAAGACCTCGACCAGCTTCGAGAGGTCCTGGCCCGACATGTCACGCGTCAGCGTGGTGTAGCCGACGATGTCGCAGAAGCCGACGGCGACGGGCTCGTCCGGCAGGTCCTGCGCGGCACCCCCGAGCGCGCGCTGCGCCGCGGCCAGCAGGTGGCGCCGCCAGGCGTAGGTCATGAGCCATTCGATGTCCGGCAACAGACCGTCGGTGCGATTGACCGCCTCCCGGATCGCCTTCTCCGGCTCCTTGGCCGCGAGGTCGATGAGCCCGGCGTCGTCGACCATGAGGTCGGTGAGCATCTCCGTCAGCGCCTCGGCGAGGCGGTTCATGCTCTGCCCCATGACCCGGGCGAGCAGCTCGGCGACGCCGTCGCCGAGGAGCTGATCGTTCTCGATGCGGGCGGCGAGCCGCAGCGCCTCGACGTCGGACTGCGTGAAGGCGGGTTCGCCCGGCTGCGAATCCGGGAAACCGAGCGCCCGCCAGAGCATCCGGGTGCGTTCGAGTGGGACGTCGGCCTTCTGCACGACGTCGTCGCGGGTCAGCCGGGCCGCTTCGCCCAGGAAAACCTCTTCGAGCAGCTCCGAGCCGATGGCGCTGCGGCGCCGCCGTATCGAGAAGCCCTTGCCGACCACACGCCCATCCTCGCAGAGGCCGCCCTGCCGCGGCACCCCTGTGGCGCCTAGGCCCAGTCGTCATCCAGGTCGTCGTCCCAGTCGTCGTCGAGGTATTCGTCCCGGTCGGTGGAGA
>JAVEDQ010000336.1 GCA_030840885.1 Frankiaceae bacterium | reverse complement strand
CGCAACGCCGTGCCGTCCGACCCGAACGGGCCCTGGTACACCTCGGGCATCCGGCTCGGTACGCCGGCGCTCACCACGCGCGGCTTCGGCGAGGACGACCTCCGCGAGGTCGCGTCGATGATGGACGACGTGCTGCGCTCGACGCAGCCGGGCAGCAGCAAGGCGAAGTACGACCTCGACGCCGCCACCGCCGAGCGCGTGCGGAGCCGGGCGGCTGACCTCGTCGAGGCCCACCCGCTGTACCCGGAGATCGATCTCGGCGCCTGATCCACAACCGGCGCCGTCGCGGCACCACCGCGTCGGACCTGACTGGTAGACCCGAGCCATGTCTTCGGCAGCCGCGACGGATCAGCCCGGCGGGGTGGGTGCGGCAGCGAATACTCCCGTCGAGTTGCCCGTTGCCCGCGTCGCGGTCGATACCCCGCTGCCACACCTCGACCGGCTCTTCGACTACCTCGTCCCCGCCGAGCTCGACGCGGCTGCGCGGCCAGGTGTGCGGGTCAAGGTGCGCTTCGCCAACCGACTCACCGACGGCTACCTGATCGAGCGGGTGGCGCAGAGCGACCACGAGGGCACGCTGACAGCGCTCGCCAAAGTGGTGAGCCGGGAGCCCGTGCTGTCGACCGAGGTCGCCGAGCTGGCCCGGCAGGTCGCCGACCGCGGCGCCGGCACGCTCTCCGACGTCCTACGCCTCGCGGTCCCGCCCCGGCACGCCCGCGCCGAGAAGGGCCCTCGCCGGGAAGTGGCACCGACGCCCGGGGCACCCGAACCGGGGAGCTGGTCGCGCTATCCCGACGGACCGAGCTTCCTGGAGGCCCTGCAGACCGGTCGCTCGCCGCGCGCGGTCTGGTCGGCGCTTCCCGGTCCGACCTGGGCCGCCGAGCTGGCGGCGGCCGTGCAGGCGACTCTCGCCAGTGGCCGCGGCGCTCTCGTGGTGGTGCCGGACGCCCGTGATGCTGAACGGCTCGGCGCCGCCGTGCGTGCAGCCGTGGGGGATGAGGCGTTCGTCGTCCTCACCGCCGACCTCGGGCCGGCCGAGCGCTACCGGCGCTTCCTGGGGCTCTCCCGTGGTGCCGTTCGCGCGGTCGTCGGCACCCGTGCCGCCGCCTTCGCACCCGTGGCCGAACTCGGACTGGTCGCGATCTGGGACGACGGCGACGATCTGCACGACGAACCGCGGGCGCCCTACCCGCACGCCCGCGACGTGCTCGTGCAGCGGGCGCACCAGAGCAACGCGGCGGCCCTGCTCGGCGGGTTCGCCCCGAGCGTCGATGCGCAGGCCTTCGTCGAACGCGGCTGGGCACGCGCCCTGACCGCGACCCGCGCGACGGTCCATGCGACCGCGCCGCGCGTCGAGGTGGCGGGTTCGGACTTCGCGGTCGGCCGGGACCCAGCGGCGCGCACGGCCCGGCTGCCCGACCTGGCCTTCGACGCCCTCCGCGCTGCGCTCGCCGCCGGACGGCCGGCGCTGCTGCACGTGCCGCGGCGTGGCTACCAACTCGGCTTCTCGTGCGCCGACTGCCGCAGCCCCGCCCGCTGCCGGCACTGCGAGGGGCCGCTGCTGCGGAGCGCGGCCGGGAAAGCACCCACCTGCGGTTGGTGCGGACGGGCCGCCGAGCCATGGACGTGCGTCCACTGTCGCGGCACCCGGTTGCGATCGGTGGCGGTGGGGGAGCGGCGCACCGCCGAGGAGCTGGCGCGGGCGTTTCCGGACGTCCCTGTGTTGACGTCCGCCGGCGAAGCGGTGCGCGATGCGGTTCCGGATGAGCCCGCGCTGGTCGTCGCCACGCCGGGAGCGGAACCGGTCGCCGCGGCCGGTTACGGCACCGTCCTGCTGCTCGACGCCTGGTCGCTGCTCGGCCGTCCCGACCTGCGCGCCGCTGAGGAGGCGCTGCGTCGCTGGTGCAACGCCGCAGCGCTGGCGCGGTCCTCCGCCGACGGCGGGCAGGTCGTGCTCGTCGGCGCCGAGCCGGGTGTGCCGGCGGTGCAGGCGCTCGTCCGGTGGGATCCGCGTTGGTTCGCCGAGACCGAGGCCCGCAGCCGGGAAGCCCTCGGCTTCCCGCCCGCCGTCCGGCTCGCGGCCGTCGAAGGACTCTCCGAGGCCGCCAACGCCCTCGTCGACGAGGTGCTCGCGCAGCCGTCGCTCGACGGTGTCGCCGACGTGCTGGGGCCGATACCGCTCGACGAGCAGAACGAGCGGCTGCTGCTCCGGGTCCCACGCCGTGACGGTCCGGCTCTCGCCGCCGCCGTCGCCGACGTGCAGCGGGCCCGCAGGCCGAAGAAGGGGGAGCCGAGCGTCCGCGTGCGGCTCGACCCGGCTCAGATCGGGTGAGGGTCAGGCGGCCGAGGCCAGCCGAGCGCGTGCGACGGCGGGGTCCACCGACATCCGAACCAGCAGCTCGGCCACCGGATCCGGCCGTCCCCGGGCCAGGAGCGCGAGCAACAGGTCCTGGGGCTGCAGCGACCGTCGTCGGGCTCGTCGAGCCTCGCTCAGCGTGCCGCTCAGCACCTTCTTGCTCGCTGCGGTGAGCGGCAGGTGCCCGC
>JAVEDQ010000043.1 GCA_030840885.1 Frankiaceae bacterium | reverse complement strand
CGTCGATCTTGCGGGCCAGCGTCTCGTCGTCGACCCCGGTGCCGCGGCCGGTGACCGCAGCGGCGTCGGTGCCGGTGAACACGGCGACCAGGGCCGCCGACGGGGTGGTGTTCGCGATGCCCATGTCACCGGGGATCAGGCAGCGGGCGCCGGCGGCCACGAGATCGGCCGCGGCCGACGCGCCGAGGAGCAGCGCCTCGAGGACCTCCTCGCGGGTCAGCGCGGCCTCTTCGGTGAAGTCGCGGCTGCCGGCCCGGACCGGGTGGCGGCGCAGCTGGGGGCCGCTTCCCGGGCCGGACGGGTCCTCGATGGGGGTGGCGACGCCGACGTCGACGACGGTCACCGACGCCCCGGTCGAGGCCGCGAGCACGTTGACCGCCGCGCCACCGGCGAGGAAGTTGCCGACCATCTGCGCGGTGACCAGCTGCGGCCAGGGGGTGACGCCCTGGGCGTGGACGCCGGTGTCGGCCGCGAAGACGGCAACGGCGGCCGGGCTCGGTACCGGCGGAGGGCAGGTCCCCGCAAGCCCGGCGAGCGCGACGGAGACGTCCTCGATGCGGCCCAGCGAGCCCGGCGGCTTCGTCAGCCGGAGCTGCCACTCACGAGCAGCCCGGGCGGACTCGTCGTCGGCGGGCTCGATCCTGCTGAGCAGGTCGGCGAGCTCGGTGCTCTTCTGCCCGAGATCGGGGCCGGGGGCCGGGGTCATCGGATCTCCTGTCGGATGGGCGTTGCAGGATCGGGCGGCAAGGATTCGGGGCTGAGGTGGCCAGGGCGCTCGGCGAGCACCTTCGCGAGGGCGGCCAGCAGGCGCTCGTCGTCCTCATTGTCGCGGACGGCGACGCGGAGCCAGTCCTCGGTGAGGCCGGGGAAGGTGTCGCAGCGGCGGACCGCGATGCCGAGCTCCCGCAGCCGCAGCCGTACGGCTCCGCCATCGGGCACCCGCAGCAGGACGAACGGCCCGGCGGGCGGGACGACCTCGACGCCGGGGAGCTCGTCAAGCCGCGACGCGACCCGCATGGCCGCTGCGGAGAGGCGGCGCGCGGCGGCGCCGGCCTCGGCAATGGCAGCCCGCGTCGAACACGCCTCCGCCGCGACGAGCGCCGGGGCCGACACCGACCAGGCCGGCTGCGCGGCCGCACACGCGTCCACCAGCGGCGCCGAAGCGAGCAGGTAGCCGACCCGGAGGCCCGCGAGCCCCCACATCTTCGTGAGGCTGCGGACGACGACCAGACCGGGCAGGTCGCGCCGCTCGGCGACGCTGTCGGGCTCCCCCGGCACGAAGTCGGCAAAGGCCTCGTCCACGACCAGCGTCCGGCCCGGACGGGCCAGCGCGGCGATCGTCGCGGCCGGGTGGTTGACCGAGGTCGGGTTGGTCGGGTTGCCGAATACAACGAGATCGGCATCGGCAGGCACCAGTGCGGGGTCGAGGTGGAAGGGCGGCTCGAGCAGGACGCGCTCCACCGGCACCCCGGCGGCGGCCAGCGCCGCCTCGGGCTCGGTGAACGACGGATGGACGCACACCGCGCGCTTGGGTCGCAGCGCCCGGGCGAGCAGCACGAAGGCCTCGGCGGCCCCTGCGGTCAGCAGCACCTCACCGGGCGGTCGCCGGTGGCGGACCGCGACGGCGGCGCGGGCCGAGGTGGGGTCCGGGTAGGCCCCGAGGTCGTCGAGCGTGGCGCGGATCCGGTCGGCCAGCCACGCCGGTGGGCGCGCGAGCCGCACGTTCACGGCATGGTCGACGAGCCCGTCGGCCGTCTCCTGATCGCCGTGGAAGCGCAGCGGGTCAGGCGTGGGCATGCCCGTGCCCGTGGTCGTGCGCCCCGTGACCGTGACCGTGACCGTGCCCGTGAGCGTGGTCGTGAGCGTGGTCGCCGTGCGGGTGCGTCGGGTCGTCGGGGTGGTCGTGCGGTGTCTGCGGTGCCCCGACCTTCGCCTCGAAGCCGGGCAGCGCCGTGCGGTAGAGGCAGGTGTCGCAGTTGCTGCGAAGGTCGCCGCCCTGGATCTCGCTCCAACGCTCGAGCACCAGGTCGGCGAGCTCGGTCGTCGCCCCGAGCAGGCCCGCGCTGCGGACGTCGAGCTCGGGGTGCTCGGCGGCGTAGGCGACGGTCTGCGCGACCACCCGGTCGGGCAGCACGCCCGCGAACAGGAAGTACGGCACGACGACGATGCGGGTCGCGCCCAGCCTGCGGCACAGCTCCAGCGCGGCCTGCACCCCGGGCTCGGCCAGGCTGATGAAGCCGTACTCGACGCCGGCGAAGTCGCGGCCCTCCTCCAGAAGCCGGGCGACCTTGGCGAGCTCGGCGTTGGCGTCGGGGTCGGTCGTGCCGCGGCCGACGACGAGCAGCATCGTCTCGGAGCGCAGCGAGCGGTCGAGGACGGCATCGACGCGGGTGTCCATCGCCGCCTGCAGCGCCGGGTGCGGGCCGAGCGCGCGGCCGTAGTCGAAGGTGACGCCAGGGTTGCGACGGCGTTCCCGTTCCAGTGCGGCGGGCACGTCACCTTTCGCGTGGCCGGCCGCGACGAGTACCAGCGGGACGACGGAGATGTGGCGGTGGCCGGCAGCCACGAGCTCGGCCACCGACTGCGTCAGCGGCGGCGGCGCGAGCTCGAGGAAACCCCCGGCGACGGCAGCCGGCGGCACGACCTGCCGTTCCGCCGACTTGCGGACCAGGTCGACGAGCTCGTGGAACTCGGCGACGCCCAGCGAGCTGCGGGTGCCGTGTCCGATGATGAGCAGCGGCGGAGCCTGCGGCCGACCCGGGGCTGGGCTGATGTCGTGCCGGATGTCGTCGGTCATGGGGTCTCCTCGGCGGGGGCAGGGCCGGACGAGCCGGCGTACAGCAGGGCGTTGAGAGCGGCGGCGGCGACGGCCGAGCCGCCCTTCTCGGAGCGGTTGCTCACGGCGGGCAGGCCCGACTCGCGCAGCGCGGCCTTCGACTCGGCGGCACCGACGAAGCCCACCGGCAGCCCGATGACCAGCGCAGGTGCAGCCTCGGCACCAAGCGCGATGAGCTCCTCGAGGGCGGTGGGGGCGCAGCCGACCACCCAGACCGCGCCGGGTCCGACCTCGTCGAGGGCGAGGTGGATCGCCGCGGCCGAGCGGGTGCGTTCGGCCGAGCCGCGGGCCTGCTTGACGCGGCAGACGACCGGCCGGGTGGTGATGCCGGCGGCCACCATCTCGACGTCGGCGACGATCGGCGCCCCGCCGGCGAGCGCCGCAGCGGCGGCGGCCAGCGCGGGTTCGTCGCAGACCAGGTCGTCGACGTAGTCGAGGTCGGCGCTGGCGTGCACGACCCGTTCGATCACGGCACGCGTCCAGAAGGGCAGGGCGGTGAGGTCCACGCGGGAGCGCAGGATCTCGAACGAGCGGGTCTCGATGGGGTGCACCGTGCGACCCGACACGGGTGTGGGGGTTGCGGCCGTCATCCGTAGCGCTCCTCGAGCTTGCCGAACTTCCAGTACAGCGCCGCGCCCGACCAGGAGACCAGGAACGTGCCGGCGACGGCGTAGCCGAGGACCTCGAAGTGGTCGGCGATGCCGGCGTAGGCGGCGACCGGCCCGCCCCAGCCGGTGGCGTCGACCACGAGGGCGGCGAGGTAGACCGATCCGATGAAGGCGGCGACGAACACCGTCATCCCGGTGGTGGCGAGGTTGTAGTACAACCGCCGCGCGGGGCTGCGGAAGGCCCAGGTGTAGGCGCGGGACATCAACACCGAGTCCAAGGTGTCGAGCGCGCTCATCCCGGCGGCGAACAGCAGCGGCAGCGACAGGACCGCGAGTACTGGCAGTCCGCCGGCGGTGGCGGTCGAGGCGGAAAGCGAAAGCAGCGTGACCTCACTCGCCGTCTCCAGGCCGAGCCCGAACAGGACGCCGACCGGGAACATGTGCCACGAGGAACGGATCAACGTCCGGGCCCGGCCACCGAGCATCCGGTTGAGCAGGCCGCGGTTGAGCAGCGCGAGGTCGACCTCTTCCTCGCTCACGACACCGGAGCGGACGCGCCGCCACAACCGGGCGACGCCGCGCAGGACGACGGCGTTCAACACCGCGACGAGGAGCAGGAACGACGCGGCGACGACGGCGGCCACGACCCCACCGACTGCACGGAAGGCGGTGACGCCGGCGCTGTCGGCGGCTCCGGCGGCCAGCGCGACGACGAACGCGAGCACCAGCACCACCGAGCTGTGGCCGAGCGAGAAGAAGAAGCCGACCCCGATGGGGCGACGACCGCGCTGGATCATCAGCCGGGTGGTGTCGTCGATCGCGGCGATGTGGTCGGCGTCGAAGGCGTGCCGGATCCCGAGCACGTAGGCGAGCGTCCCGGCTCCGGCGAAGGTGCTGGCCTCGGCGACGTGGTTCGTCGACCACAGGTAGAGCGACCAGCCGACGATGTGCAGCAGTGCGACGAAACTGACGATACCGCCGAGGCGCAGTCGCTCGGAGCGCGTCCATCGACCGGTCAGCGTGGGTGAGAGCGGGGTCAACGGACAGCCTCCAGTTCGACTGCATCAGCAGGGCAGACTTCGACGCATTCACCGCAGCCGGTGCACAGCTCTACGAGCGCGACCAGCGGCTCGTCGAGGCGGCCGGTCGGACGCAGGGCGTGCTCGGGACAGGTCAGCAGGCAGGCGCCGCAGCCGGTGCAGCGGGTGGTGATCGTCACCAGGCTCACGGCGCGTCCCCCGCCCAGCGGTAGCCGCGGGGCGTGACCATCCGGCCGCCCACGACACGGGTCTGGGAGGACCCGACGACGACGGTGGTCAGCATGTCGACCGCGGCCGGGTCGACCTTCGCGAGGGTGGTGAGCATGACCTGCTCGCGCGGCCGGGTCACGTCCCGCACCAGGCCGATCGGTGTCTCGGGCGGCCGGTTGGCGCCGAGCAGCTCGAGCGCCCGCGGCAGCTGCCAGTCCCGCCCGCGGCTGCGCGGGTTGTAGAAGCTGACGACGAAGTCGGCGTCGGCCGCGGCGCGGACCCGCTGTTCGATCGCGGGCCACGGGGTGTGGAGGTCCGACAGGCTGATCGCGACGTGGTCGTGGCCGAGCGGGGCGCCGAGGACTGCGGACGCGGCGAGCGCTGCGGTCACCCCCGGGACTCCGACGACGTCGATCGTCTCGTCCGCCATGCTCGTGCCGTCCAACATCTCGAGTGCGGGGCTCGCCATCGCGTAGACGCCCGCGTCGCCACTGCCGATCAGCGCGACCGCGTGGCCGGCGCGCGCCTCGTCGACCGCGGTGCGGG
>JAVEDQ010000298.1 GCA_030840885.1 Frankiaceae bacterium | reverse complement strand
GGTGACCAACAAGTCCGCCTTCGCGTTCAGCTCGTGTTCGACCACGACCCAATCGCGGGCGATCGCCTGCACCGCGAACCGGTTGAGCAGCACGGTCTTGCCAACACCACGGAGTCCGACGATGAGGGTGCACTGTGCCGAGCGGCCGAGTTCCAGCCGTTGGAGGCGTGCTTCGAAGTCCCTCAGCTCATCCTCACGACCGCTGAGTACCGCCGGCGTCTGCCCGGCGCCGGGCGTATACGGGTTCTTGACCGGATCCAGCGCCACCCACTGCCCCCTTGCCTGCTTTACAGAGCTTTACGTGTATTACGCAAAGCTTGGTAAAGCGAGCAAAGCCCGGCATCGCCTGAGGCCACAGCACAGCCCCCACGTTGAGGACGAGGCCGCAGGCAAGCGGGTCGGCGCCTGCGGGGAAGCCGGTCGTCATCGGCGGCTCGGGCACCCGCGAGCAGCAGCCGACATCGCTCATGCAGCTGTTCACCGTCACCTCAGGCTGATCAACCACCCGAACACGCCCCGCGCCGGCGCGGATACCGCCCAGGAGACCGGTGATCAGGCGGTTGATCATGCTGCGAGGCGATCGCCTCGGCCAGCTACTGCTCCGGCGCCTGGATCGAGGTCCGGTTGTCCGGGTTGCGGACCTCGCGGCCGCCGCGCTTGAGCAGCCGCCCCGCACCAGGCAGGCCGGAGAGCAGGGTGCCCACGTCGTTGACGACGTGTGACAGCTGGTCGACGTTCTCGTGGAGCGTCTGGACGACGGGCACGAGACCTTCGAGCGACGACACCGCAGGCAGGGCCCGCTCGTCCACTCGCTCGAGGAGGCCGGGCAGCGTCTTCAGCATGTCGACGAGCTCGCGCCCGAAGGCGGGGTCGAGCTCGGTCAGGTTCGCAAGCAGCGGCTGCAGCCGACTGACCACCTCGGTGATCTCGGCGAGCTGAACGACCGACGGCTGCGCCGCCCGGATCGTCTCGTCGGCCGACTGCGCGGCCCGCCGCCCGGCGACAATGACATCCTCGGCGTTGCCGATGACGTCCAGCGTGGAGGCGAGCAGCCGGTTGGCGTCGTCGACCGTGCCGCCGACCCGGTCCACCACCGAGCCGACCGAGTCGACCTGCCGGTCCACGGCGGCGAGTGTGGCGTCGACGGACGCGACCTGCCGCTCGACGTTGCTCAGCACCCCGCCCACCGACCCGACCTGGCCCTCGACGTCCCGCAGCACGCCGCTGACCGCGCTGACCTGGCCGTCCACGGTCGTGAGCACGCTCCCGACGGTGTCGACCTGCGTGCCCACCGAGCCGATGAGCTGATCGACCGTCCGCACCGAGCCGTCGACCCGGACGACGAGTCCGTCGACGGTCCCGACGGAGGCGTCGACCTGGTCGAGCAGCGTGTCGATGCGGCTCGCGCTCACCTCGGCCCCGTCGAGCAGGTCCTCGACGCGGTCGGCGACCAGGGCAAGGCGACGGATGAGCTGCGCAGTGCCCTCGGCGATGCCGGGCAGGGCGGCGACGGAGGCGACCACGGCGGCCGGGTCAAGCGTCGCGCAGGCGCGCAGGGTGCGGGCGGCCATCGTCACGGTGGCGTCGAGGGTGGAACGGACCAGGGTCACCGGCAGCGCGAGCCCGGGAAGGGTCGCGGGCAGGGTGGCGCCGCCCCACGCCGAAGACGGCTGCCCGTTCGCGGTCGGCGTCGTGTAGCCCATGGAGTCCTCCGTCACCGACGCTGCGCTGCGTCGGGCCCATCGTGCCCCTCGGTTGCGACAACCGAACCACCGGGCCGGGCGACGCCTCCCCCGGGCAGCGCCAGGAGCGACCGCTCGCCGCGCTCACCCGACCCGGTGCTTCCCCTCCTCCCATGGTTGAGCTACGGTGCCACTGACCGATGGCCCGGTCGGTGCTGGCCCCGTGGGGGTTGGCCTGGTCCGAGCTGGGTCGGTGACGAGTGACGCAGTAGTCCATGGACGGCTCACCTCAGGAGAACCGACGATGCCGAGCACGACCATGCCCGACCCGCGCACCAAGACGGCGGAGCGCCTGCTCGCCTCGGCCGCCAAGGTCAGCTTCGACCCCCAGACCGACATCGACTGGTCCGCTCCCGCGGTACCCGGCCTCTGGTACATGCCGCCCGAGCGGAGCACGCTCTACGGCACCCCGCTGTGGGACCGCATGACCGACGAGCAGCGCATCGAGCTCACCAAGCACGAGGTGGCGAGCGTCGCCAGCGTCGGCATCTGGTTCGAGACCATCCTGAACCAGATGCTCCTGCGCTCGCTCTACGACCGCAGCATGACCGACGCGCACGCGCGCTTCGCCTTCACCGAGGTCGCCGACGAGTGTCGTCACTCGATGATGTTCGGTCGCCTCATCGAGACGCTCGGCTGCCCCGACTACGGCCCCGGTCGGCTCGCCCACGCCCTCGGCCGGCCGTTCAAGACGTTCTCCAACCCCACTCTGAGCTTCGCCGGCGCGCTCTACGTCGAGGAGGTCCTCGACGCGCTGCAGCGCGAGGCGATGAACGACGAGCGGGTGCAACCCCTCGTCCGCGCCGTGAACCGGGTGCACGTCATCGAAGAGGCGCGGCACATGCGGTATGCCCGCGACGAAACGGTGCGGCAGGTGGCCGAGCTCGGCCGTGGCGAGCAGCTCGTCAGCCGCGTGGTGCTCTCCGTCGTCGCGGCGATGTCGACCGCCCGCCTGGTGCACCCCGGGGTGTACGCGTCCGTGGGGCTCGACGTCGACGAGGCCGTCCGGACCGCCCGCGGCAACCCCGCCTGGGCCGCCACCCGCCGCTTCGCAGCCCGCAAGGCGGTCGACTTCTTCACCGAGCAGGGCCTCATCGGGCCGGCCGAGCGGCGTCTCGTGTGGCGGGCGACCGGCCTGGTCGCCTGACCAGTGGCGGTCGGCGCCCAGGGCTGCTAGTGCCCTCGGTCGTCCTGCGGTAGGGCGGCGAGCTCGGCACCGATCGCTTCGTCGACCGCCTCGGCCATCGCGCCGCGGAACAGTTCGAGCAGCGTCTGCACCGATGCGGGGTGCAGCTGCTCGACCGTCGCCTGCACCTCGGGCAGCCGACCCTCGGGCATGCCGTCGGCCACGAATTCACGCCACACCGAGCCCATGAACAGGCCCACGAACACGTCGGCCAGCTCCCGGACCTGCGTGCGGAGCGTGCCGTAGGCGTCGAGCACGTCACTGGCCGGGAGCCCGAGCCGGATGACCTGCAGCCCTGCCGCGAACAGGCCCGGCTGGAGGATGCGTACCCGGTCGTCGGTGAGGCGTTCGACGAAGCCGAGCTCGACGAGGCGGTCGAGAACCCGGTCGTCGCGCCCGCCGGCCCGGGCGGTCAACGCCTGCCGGTCGAGCTCCTCGGCCGCCTCGGGACGGAACGGCATGCGGAGCGAGGAGAGGACAGCGAGCGCGTTGGCGCCGGCCGGCAGACCGCTGCCGACGATCCGCTCGACGGCGGCGAGGGTGTAGCCCTCGTTCAGCAGCTCGCGGACGAGGGCGAGCCGGGAGACGTGTTCCTCGCCGTAGTAGCCGGTCCGGCCGACGAGGCGAGGTGCCGGCATCAACCCCCGACTCGCGTAGGCACGGACGTTGCGCACGGTCATCCCGACCGTGCGCGCGAGCTCGTCGATGGTGAGCTCGAGCGGCAACCGGTCGGATTCGGCGGTCACGGGGTCACTCCCGTCAGGCTGGGGGCCTCTGGATGGCTGCTGGGGCTCTTCTTGCCTTGGGGTCTTCCCTCTAGGCACCGTAGCCACCACCGGGGCGAAACGCCTCCCCACGCGCCTGCGGAAACCTGTTGCTTGCATTGACGAAGCACGGCCGCGGTGACTCTCCGCGCACGGCGGGGGAGCGGACTGTGGCGTACGTCGCCTCGGCCCGTGCGTGTGGCGACATGAGGCTCGGGCACGGGCCGCGCAGAGTCCGCGTTCCCGCGCCGGCCCGGTCATGCGTAAGTCCAGTGCTTAATCCAGTTGTGGGATGAGGTCGTTTACCCGGTGGCGAAGCGCAAGGGCGGCATCATCATCGCCGCGGCAGCCGTGCTGGGGGTCGTCGCCGTCGCCACGGTCCTCGACAGCGGTGGTCTGAAAGAGGTGCGGAAGGCCGACACCGGCGGTGGCGCTGTCGCCGCCTCACCGGCACCTCCTGCGCCCTTCGCGATCTCCACCCTGGGCGCGGTGGGGACCGCGGCGCAGGACCCCGGCGGCGGTGGTGGCGGCACCGGCGTACCGGGACATGTCGGCGGACCCTCGATCCAGGGGGCACAGGGTGCAGGCGGCGCCCCGGGCATCGGGAACAGCGGCGACACCTATTTCCTCTCGGGCGTGAACCTCCTCGACCCCAACCGCAGCGCCACCACCACCGGGGACAACACCTTCGGCGGGCCAGGCCTGGGCACGGCCGCAGGCGGGGTCGGGACGGTCGTCGGTGGCCTGGGGGCGGGCGGCAGCGGGTCGGCCACCGGCTGCGCGACTCCGCCCGACGTGGACTACTACTCCACGCCCTTCCGCATCCCCACCGGCTTCCGGGGCACTCCCCACCTGCACCTGCGCATCTCCGGCGGCGGCACCGTGAAGGCATCGATCTTCGCAAAGACCGCCAACGACAACTGCGTCCTCGTCACCAGTGGCAGCGGCGGCATCAGCGGCGGCATCGCCGACTTCAGCCTCGGCGGCCGCAACTACGCCTTCCCCTTGAACAGCACCCCGGTGCTGGTCATCTCCGCCGGGGGCCAGCACACGATCTCCACGGGCAGTGACAACCCGAGTTTCCTGACCCTGCCCGGTCTCTACGGCGTCTGACTGGAGCCGCCTGCTGCTGGCTCACTCGTGACCTGCGAGTTCCCGCCCGGAACGGGTCGGTCGCGGTGAACCGTCTGCACTGATCCATGCACAGATGTGTCGCCGCTCACCGAGAGGGGCAGCACTGCCCGTAACCCAGGTCACGGTCGGTGCGTTGGAGCTTGCATGGCGAAGCAGAAGGTCGTTCCCCTTTTAATCGTGGCAGGTATTGCCACGGCCGGGGTGCTCGCCTACGGCACTCTCACCGACGAGGGCGCAAGCAAGGCGGTGCGAGTCGCCGACCCCGGCGGCGGGCCCGTGGCTGCCTCGCCGCCTCCCCCGGCGCCGTTCGCCATCTCGACGCTCGGGGCCGTCGGCACCGCCGCGCAGGACCCCGGCGGTGGGGGCGGTGGGACCGGCCCCCCGGGTTCGGTCGGGAACCCCGGCATCCAGGGGGCGCAGGGCGGCAGGGCAGCGTCCGTGGTGCATGGCACCGGCAACACCTTGTACTTCTCCGGAGTGAGCACGCTCGACCCGAACCGGTCTGCCGCCACCTCCGGACAGAACACGTTCGGTGGCCCGGGTGTCGGCTCGGCGACCGGCGCGCTCGGTGGGTCGAGCGCCAGCTCCACGACCTGCAAGAATCCGCCGCAGGAGACGGAGTATGACGCCATCCCGCTGCGGAACAACGTCACCTTCAGCGGTAACCCCCGGGTACACCTCAACATCAGCGGCGGCGGCTCGGTGACCGCGCTGCTCTACCAGCAACTGTCCAACAAGTCCTGCCAGCTCGTAGGACAGGGCACCGCCGGCATCGGCGGGGGAACCGCTGACGTCACGCTCGGCGTGGGTGGCCACACCTTCCCCACCGGCGTGCTACCCGTAGTGGTCCTGCGTGCCAACGACGGCGCCTCGCACACGGTCACCACGAGCAACCAGAACCCGAGCTACCTCCTCCTGCCGAACCTGACAGGCGTATAGCCGGGGTCGTCGTAGCCGCCTCGTCGTTAGGGTGAGGTCATGGCCCGGGTCGTGGTGGACGTGATGCTCAAGCCGGAGATCCTCGATCCCCAGGGGGCAGCCGTACTTGCCGCGTTGCCCCGCCTGGGCGTGGCCGGGGTGACCGGGGTCCGGCAGGGCAAGCGCTTCGAGCTCGACGTGGAGGGCGAGCCCGATCTCGCGACGGTGCAGGATCTCGCCGACCGGCTGCTGGCGAACCCGGTGATCGAGGACTACACCGTGCGGGTCGAGAGCTAAGGACCGCCATGCAGGTCACCGTCCGCTTCGAGCTCCCCCGGGACGCGATGAGCATCCCGGTCCTGCGCCGGTTGTGTGGCCGTTCGCTCGAGGTCATCGGGGCCGAGCAGGACGTCATCGACGACGTCGAACTGGCGCTGACCGAGGCCTGCGCCAACGTGCTGCAGCACGTGGACCGCGGGTCGCACTTCGAGGTCGTCGTCGGGTTCGACGAAGAGCGGGCCTTCCTCGACGTCATCGACCACGGCCCCGGCTTCGACCCGGACGACCTGACCTCCGCCGGGCCCGACCCGTACGCCGAAGGCGGCCGTGGGGTCCAGCTGATGCGGGAGCTCATGGATTCGGTCCGGTTCGACTCCGTGACCGGCAGCGGCACCACCGTGCACCTGGAGAAGCAGCTGAGGTGGCGGCCCGAGGCCCCCATCCACCGTCTCGCGCCGCAGCGGGGCAGCGCGGGCTGAGCTCGCGGGCCGCGACCGGGGCCGCCGAGCCTCGCTGCTCGATAGATTGTCGAGACGTGGCGGCTCGTATCGGCGTGGTGACGTTTCCCGGTTCCCTCGACGATCGCGACGCGCAGCGCGCGGTCCGGTTGGCGGGCGGTGACCCGGTCGCGCTGTGGCACGGCGACGCCGACCTCGCCGGCGTCGATGCGGTGGTGCTGCCCGGCGGCTTCTCCTACGGCGACCATCTGCGGGCCGGCGCCATCGCCCGCTTCTCCCCGGTGGTCGGTGCCGTCGTGGCGGCGGCCCGCTCGGGCATGCCGGTCCTGGGCATCTGCAACGGCTTCCAGGTGCTGTGCGAGGCGCATCTGCTTCCCGGCGCGCTGACCCGCAACGCCGGGATGCACTTCATCTGCCGCGACCAGTGGTTGCGGGTCGAGAACACCACCTCGAGCTGGACCAGTGCGTTCGAGGTCGGCGCCTCGGTGATCATCCCCGTGAAGCACGGTGAGGGCCGCTACGTCGCCTCCACCGAGACGCTGGCCGAGCTCGAGGGCGAAGGCCGGGTCGCCTTCCGGTACCTGGGTGGCGGGGCTGGTGGCGAGCAGGGCGACGACGCCCGCCGTCCGGCCAACCCGAACGGCTCACTCGACGACATCGCGGGCATCGTCTCCGCCGACGGCAAGGTGGTGGGTCTGATGCCGCACCCGGAGCACGCGGTCGAGTCGTTGACGGGCCCGAGCGAGGACGGCCTGGGCTTGTTCGTCTCGGCGCTGCAGAGCCTGGGGGTAGCCGCATGACCAGCCTGTCCGCGGAGTTGACGGGCGAGCCCAGCCGGACCGGCGCCGCCGACGCCTCCGGCCTGGAGGAGCAGCCGTACCGCGACCTCGGTCTGTCCGACGACGAGTACCAGCGCATCGTGGACACCCTCGGCCGCCGGCCCACCGCCCCCGAGCTCGCCATGTACTCGGTGATGTGGAGCGAGCACTGCTCCTACAAGTCGAGCAAGGTGCACCTCCGGCAGTTCGGCGACCTCCCGGGCCGCGAGCGGATGCTCGCCGGCATCGGCGAGAACGCCGGCGTCGTCGACGTCGGGGGCGGGCTCGCGGTCACCTTCAAGGTCGAGTCGCACAACCACCCGTCGTTCGTCGAGCCCTACCAGGGCGCCGCGACCGGCGTCGGCGGCATCATCCGCGACATCCTCGCCATGGGCGCCCGCCCGATCGCGGTGATGGACAGCCTCCGCTTCGGCGAGGCCGACGCCCCCGACACCGCCCGCGTGCTGCCCGGCGTGGTCGCCGGAGTGGGCGGCTACGGCAACTGCATGGGCCTGCCCAACATCGGCGGCGAGGTCGGGTTCGACCCCTCCTACGGCGGCAACCCGCTGGTCAACGCGCTGTGCATCGGTGTGCTGCCCGC
>JAVEDQ010000036.1 GCA_030840885.1 Frankiaceae bacterium | reverse complement strand
CGCCACCTACTGGCTCGCCCGACGCGCCGCCCCGGACGTCGAGGCCGAAGTCGAGACCGACACCCAAGCCGAGACCGACACCGACACCGAAGCCGAGACCGACCGGGGCGCTGCCTGACTCGCTAGGTGTCGAAGCGGGGGACGTTGGTGACGCGGCTGATGGGCGGTTTGCCTCCGAGCGCGGCGTGGGGCCTGTGGTGGTTGTAGCCGTGGAGCCAGCCGGCGAGGGTCTCGACACGCTGCTGGGATGAGTCGAAGGCGGTGGCGTAGGCCCACTCGAAGGCGAGGGTCTGGTTGAACCGTTCGGCTTTTCCGTTGGTCCAGGGGCAGTGCGGCTTGATGAAGCGCTGCTCGGCGCCGAGGGCGGCGACGGCGTCGCGGAACGCGGTGCTTTTCCGGTAGGCGAAGGCGTTGTCGCTCATGACCCGCTCGATGGCGATGCCGTAGCTGGCGAAGAACGCGCCGGCACGGGTGAGGAACTCGGCGCAGGTCACGCCCTTCTCGTCGGGCAGGACCTCGACGAAGGCGAGCCGGCTGCGGTCATCGACGGCGACGTGGACGTAGTCGTAGCCGACCCGGCCGCCCTTGGCGTTGGCCTTGTCCTGGTCGCTGCCGCGGCCGTGGACCCGCCACCCGCCGCCGGGCCGGATCTTGCCGAGCTTCTTCACGTCGACGTGCACCAGCTCACCGGGCCGTTCGCGTTCGTAGCGCTCGGCCCGTAACCGTTCGCCGGTCGGCCGGTCCAGATCCCGCAGCCGGTTGAGGCCACGGCGCACCAGCACCCGATGAACCCCGGAGTCGCTGATCGAGATGCCCTCGCCGCGGAGCTCGGCACCGATCCGGGCCGGCCCGAGCTTGCGAGTGCGGCGGAGCTGCTCGATCCGATCGGCGAGCTCGTCGGAAATCTTGTTCGGGCTTGCGCTCGGTCGGCTGGACCGGTCCTCCAACCCAGCCTCACCCTCGGCCTGCCAGCGGGCGTGCCACTTGCTCAAGCACTGCCGGGACACCCCGGCCTCGGCGGCCACATGGGCTCGAGGGCGACCGGCGTCAACTCGTTCACAGAGCCGGCGACGGCCTTCCTTGGTCAGCGGGGCATTAGCGTGAGACACGGGACCTCCGGGCGGTGAGTGGGTGCCTTCAGCAGCTCCACACCTCGCTCGGAGGTCCTCCTCAGATCAACATCATCAGCCGTGTCGCCCCGTCACCAACCTCCGTGGGTGGGACATCTAGCACCAGTCGGTCTAGCGCCAGCCGCCGACCTGCGCGAGAAGTCCGACGTCGTCACGGCAGGCCCAGTGCTCGGCGATCAGACCGTCCGCAACCCGCCAGATGTGGATGAAGTCCCACGCCACCTCGCCCCCCGTCGGGGTGAGCCCGGCGAGCAGCGGCATCGTCGAGGCGATGTGGCGCCCGTGCAGGGTGAGGTGGACGACGACGAGGTCGTTCTCGGCGACGACGCGGTGCACCGTCGCCGTCAGGTGCCCGAGGTCGTGCTCGAGCGCCGCGCGGGTACGGCGGAAGCCGGCACGCCCTTGCGGCCCGGCAGCGTGCTGGATGAAGTCCTCGGCGAGGTAGCCGAAGGCCGAGTCGTCACCGAGCTCCAGCGCCTCGTGGAAGGCCAGGACCGTGTCCGCCGGTTTCATCGCGTCATTACACACGAGGTCCTGACGTCACCGGGCTCGCCCGTCAGAGACCGAGGTAGACGCTCAGCTGGCGCGCGAGGCGGTCGAGTTCGCTGCCCGTGAGAAGTCCCCGTCGGGCCAGGATCCGCGCTCGGTCGACCGGTTGCAGGGCGGTCACGTCGGCGAAGGACTCCTGGTACCGCGTGAATCCTGCGTCCGAGGTGAGCGGCACGTGGGTCTGCTCGGGTCCAGGGGTGCCCGTTACGGGAACTACCGCGACATGGCCCAACTTGGAGTTCATCCGGTTGACGCTCAGCACGACCGCTGGATGCATCCCGAATTCGTCGAAGTCGACGTCCCACACCTCACCTCGGAACGGTTCAGGGAGTGGCATCGGTCCGACGGGGCCGAACACCGATCGGCAGTGGCGGCTGCGCGCCGCCGTAGAAGGCGTCGACGCTCTGGGCCATTCGCTCTTCTGCGGCGCGACGGTGCAGTAGTTCCAGGGCGGCTCTGACGATCTCGGTTCGGCCGTCGAGGCCCAGGACCTCCGCGTCGCTACGCAGTTGGGCAGCCAGCGCGTGGCTGATCCGCGCCTGCCAGGTCTCAGAGGCTCCCGTCGCCGACGTCATGTATACAGACTGTCGTACAGAGCGAGGATGTCAAGCCCGACCGGTTACAGCCGTCCGGCCGCCTTCAGCGCGAGATATGCGTCGGCCACCGCCGAGGCGAAGTGGCTCGGCGGGGCGTCCACCACCTCGACCCCACGGCGCCGCAGCAGTCCCGCGAGTCGACGGCGCTCGGCCTGCGCGCGTTCCGCGGCAGCGGCACCGTAGACGTCCGAGACGTTCCCGCGGGCGCTGACGAGCTCGGCCACCCGTTGGTCGGCCAGCGCAGCGATGACCACGGTGTGGCGACGTAGCAGCGGTGCCAGTGAGGGCAGAAGGCTCTCCTCGACGACGGCCGGCACCAGGTCCGTGAACAGCATCACGAGGCTCCGACGGCGCGCGATCCGCAGCGTCTGGCCGAGGGTCGCCTGGTGGTTGCTCTCCAGCAGCGCCGGCTCGAGCAGCGCCATCGCGTCCGACAGCGACGCTAGCGAAGCCCGTTCGACGACGGCACGCGGCACGGCGTCGTGTGCGATCAGATCGACCCGGTCGCCGGCCCGGAAGGCGAGTGCGGAGAGCAGCAGCGCGGCGTCGAGGGCGTGGTCGAGCCGCGGCTCGTCACCGACGCGGCCCGCGGAGGTTCGTCCGGTGTCCAGGACGAGCACCACGCGGCGGTCGCGCTCCGGCCGGTAGGTGCGGACGGCAACGGCCGAACGGCGAGCCGTGGCACGCCAGTCGATGGAGCGGACGTCGTCGCCGGGCACGTACTCGCGCAGGCTGTCGAACTCGGTGCCCCGGCCGGCGCCCCGGACGGAGACGAGGCCCTCCACCTGGCGCAGGCGCGAGAGCTTCTCGGGCAGCAGCGCCCGGGAGCGGAAGTGGGGCAGCACGCGTACGCGCCCCGGGACGTCGAGGTTCCGCTGGCGGCCGGCCAGCCCGAGCGGCCCGAGCGCCCGGACGACGAGTGTCCGAGCCCGACGGTCACCGCGCCGTGTCGGACGCAGCGTCGCGGCCACCCGGAAGCGCTCGCCGGAGGCCAGCGAGACGGTCGTCGTCGAGGGAGTGAGCCCTGCCGAGGGCGGCCACGCGTCGCGGACCCGGCCCCGCAGCTGGCGCCGGCCGTCGTTGCGCAGCAGCAGCGTCGTGTCCAGCGGCTCGCCGAGCCGGCCGTTGACGGGCAGCTGCCGCTCGGCGTGTACCCGCCGTGGACTCGCCGCCAGCAGCACGTCGACGCCGATCAGGACGAGCAGCACCAGGTCCCCGACGAGCAGGGCGGCCAGAGGCGCAGGCGTCACCGCCACCA
>JAVEDQ010000275.1 GCA_030840885.1 Frankiaceae bacterium | reverse complement strand
TCGACGGGGTGCGGGGCTGGGTCCGCTTCCGGAAGATCACCTGGCCGCTGCTCGCCCCGACGACCGTGTTCGCCGCCGTCGTCGGCGCGGTGCTCAGCCTCCAGACCTTCGAGACGGTCGCCGTGCTGACCCAGGGCGGTCCCAACGGGGCCAGCGAGACGCTGGTCTACCGCATCTTCCAGATCGGGTTCCGGCCGTCTTTCCGCGTCGGCTACGCCAACATCCTGTCGTCGCTGCTGATCGCGGTCGCGATCCTCGTCGGCATCCTCGGCTCGCTCGGCGGCCGGCGGTTCGGACGCACCGGAGCGGCTGGGTGAGCGTCGCCGGCCGGCGCTCGCCGGTCCGCTCGACGATCCGGTGGGTGCTCCTCGGCATCGCGGTGGTCGTCGCGCTGACGCCGTTCCTCTGGATGCTGCGGACCGCGCTCGGCCCGTCGCAGACCGCCATCGACCAGTCGGCGTCGCTGCTGCCGAGCAGCCTGACCTTCGACAACTTCACCAACGCCTGGCATGACGTCGACCTCGGCACCGCACTGACCAACGGTGTCCTGGTCAGCGGGACCGTCCTGCTGCTGCAGCTGGTCACGTCGATCATGGCCGGCTACGCCTTCGCCTGCCTGCACTTCCGCGGTCGCGATGCGCTGTTCGTGCTCGTGCTGGTCGGGATGCTGATCCCGCCGCAGACCGTGGCCGTCCCGAACTACGTCACGATCTCCGGTCTCGGGCTGGCCGACACCCGCTTCGGGCTCGTGCTGCCGTTCGCAGCCAACGCCATCGGCATCTTCCTCATGCGGCAGTACATGTCCACGGTCCCGGTCTCGCTGCTCGAGGCGGCCCGCATGGATGGTCTCGGTCCGTGGCGGACGCTCTGGCGGGTGGTCCTGCCGCAGTGCACCCCGGCCGTCGCCGCCGTCGCCACGTTCTCGTTCCTGGTCAACTTCAACGAGTACCTCTGGCCGTTGCTCGTCGCCCGCTCGCCCGGCAACTACACCCCGCCGCTGGCGCTCGCGACCTTCACGACCTCCGCCGGCCTGCCCGACTTCGCACAGCTCTCCGCGGCCGCGCTGATCATCAGCCTTCCGTCGCTCGTGGTCTTCCTGATCGCCCAGCGCAAGCTCACCGCCGGCCTTTCCGGCAGCGGCGCCGCGCTCTGAACACCCCGAGTGCAGTTCCCCGAACGGCCACACCCCTCCATGAAGCGGGAACCCCCAGATGACGCGCAGACACCGTCCCGTCCACCAGTCGCTGGCGCTGGGCGCTGCCCTCGTCGCCGTCCTCGCGGCGGCGGCCTGCGGCGGGGGTTCGAAGAGCAACACGCCGAACGTCACCGCCCCCACCGCCCGCGACGCGCAGGTGACCGTGGACGACGTCAACGGTGCCAAGGCGAGCCCGGAGTGCGCCGCGCAGGTCAAGACGCTGCGCATCGTCACCTACGGCAACGTCAGCTCCGCCGCCCGCAACGCCAAGACCTACCTCGAAGGCGCCCATCCGGGTCTCGCAGTCGACCTCTCGAGCACGGCGACGAGCTACGCCGAGGTCGTGAGCCAGATCAGTGCGGACAAGGCGGCCGGTCGGCAGACCGACGTCGCCGTCGCCGGCTACGAGTTCCTCACGACGTTCGTCAACAACCTCGGGGCGCAGGAACTGAGCCCCAAGTTGCTGCGCGCCTCCTACGACCAGCGCTTCCTGCGCCTCGGGCAGCTCAACGGCAAGCAGTACGGCATTCCGCAGCAGGTCTCGCTGCCGGTGCTCATGTACAACGAGAACCTGTTCAAGAAGGCCGGTGTCGACCCGCAGACCCTGCGCACCACCGACGGCGTGCTCCTCGCCATCGACAAGCTCAAGGCCGCCGGTGTGCAGCGTCCCGTCGACCTGCCGACCGAGTTCGGCTACTGGTTCCTCGACTCGATGGCGCACAGCCAGGGGACCGGCCTGCAGGGCCCGAACGGGCAGCCGGCGTACAACACCCCGGCGGCGCTGGCCGCGATGCAGTTCCTCGCCGCCGTCGGTAAGAGCAGCCCGCAGTCCAACAACGCCACGACCCAGGGGGCACTGACCTTCGGGCTGCAGCGCTCCGCTTCGATCGGTGCGACCGTGGCCGCCGTCGGTGCCGTGCGGCAGCTGCTGGCCGGGCGCGGCTCGCAGGCCTTCCCCGTCGGCGTCGTCCCGTTCCCCACACTGCCCGGCGGGACGCTCACGCCGGTGACCGGTGGCAACTCGCTGGTCGTGCTCTCGGCCGACCGCTGCCAGCGTGAGATGGCCACCGAGGCCGTCGTCGCGCTGCTCTCACCCGACGTGCTCGCCTCCGGCATCCAGGCGACGAGCTATCTCTCGATCGACAAGCAGGCCACCGAGCGGCTCGCCGACTTCTACACCAAGAACCCCGACCTCAAGGCGTTGAACGACCTGGCCCCGCAGCTGGTGGCTCCGCCCACCTGGCCCGGTGCCCGTGGCTCGGAGATCCCGAAGGTCACCGAGGACGAGGTGACGGCGGTTGTCGGGGGCAAGGATCCGCAGGCCGCGCTCACCGAGCTCCAGAACAAGACGACGGACCTCACCCGGTGAGCAGCACCGACCTCGGCAAGTCCCCGACCTCCAGTCGGGAAGCGTCGCCTTCTGCGGACCTGCCCGCCGCCGGGATGGGGCTGGAGATCCGCGGGGTCTCCCGCGCCTACGGCGCGACGAAGGCGGTCGACGACATCAGCCTCTCGGTGGCACCGGGCGAGGTCGTGTCGCTGCTGGGGCCGTCGGGGTCCGGGAAGTCGACGCTGCTGCGCCTCGTCGCCGGGCTGGACACCCCGACCGGTGGATCGTTGACGCTCGACGGCAAGGATGCGCTCCGCCTCGCCCCGCACGAGCGGGACGTCGCGATGGTGTTCCAGCACTACGCGCTCTACCCGCACCTCACGGCGCAGGACAACCTCGTGCTGGCGCTGCGCTACGGCCGGGGTCTGAGCAAGTCGGCTGCGGCCGAACGGGCCCGCGAGACGCTGGAGCTGCTCGGTGTCTGTCACCTCGCCAAGCGCAAGCCGGCCGCGATGTCCGGTGGGCAGCGGCAGCGGATCGCCATCGGACGGGCGCTCGCCACCCGCTCGCGTCTGGTGCTGCTCGACGAACCGATGAGCGGGCTCGACGCCGTGTTGCGCGCGAGCCTGCGGGTCGAGGTCGTCGCACTGCTCCGACGGCTCGGGTCGACGGCGCTGTTCGTCACGCACGACCAGTCCGAGGCGATGGTCGTCGGCGACCGCGTCGCCGTGCTCAGCGACGGCAAGCTCGAGCAGGTCGGCACCCCGGACGAGGTCTACGACGCCCCGGCGTCCCGCTTCGTCGCGAGCTTCGTCGGCAGCCCGCCCATGAACGTCCTGGAGGGGTCGGAACGTCGCGGTCCCGGGGACGCGTCCGCACGCGGCGCGACCCGCACGCATGAGCGGGGAGGGCCGTCGATGTTGGTCGGGGCCGACTTCGAGGTCGCTGCGCCGGAGAACGCCGTCGCGGTCGGGGTACGGCCTGAGGACCTGCGCGTCGGCGACGACGACGGGGCGGGCCTTCGGGTGAAGGGCGAGATGATCGTCTCGGAGCGACTCGGCGCCGACCGCATCGCCTACGTCCAGGCCGCCTCAGGCCTGCTCGCGGTACGCGTCACCGGCAAGCCGCCTGCGGCGGGGGAGAACGTCTCGCTGACCGCGCCGCCGGAGGCGCTGTCGTACTTCGACGGAGCCGGTCGACTCATTCGCTCGGCCTGACCACGGCCGACGTTCGCTCTCGTCCGATCTGGTTGAGTCTCTTTCCTCGGGTGTGACTCCGACGCAGCTAGTGCAAGCTGGCCGTCGACTGAGCCTGCGCTCGCTCACGATCTGGCTCGACGCCGCGGGCATCAAGACCGTCAGCGGCGGCGTGTGGCGCAGCAGCACGCTGCGTAGCCTGCTCGCGTCGGGACGATCGCCGGCCTGCGGGAGCACCG